>JAIFNI010000286.1 GCA_020047785.1 Clostridia bacterium | reverse complement strand
GCAAAGAATGCTTCCATCCCCCTGATGCTGTACTGGACGGCGAGTGGTCTGGAATTTGACCTCCGCGGCAGTACCTTGGAAATCGAAATGGAGGCGGATTTTGAAACGTTCGAACCATGGTTCTGTGTTTCCCTGAATGGTCATGACCTGATTCGGATGCCTGCAAGCAAAGGTCGTCACCTGCTTCCGGTTTTTACAGGCCTTGATCCCGAACAGCCGCATCACATCAGGATTCTGCGCGAAAGCCAGGCCATGCCGAACGACCCCGCCTGTCTGCTTGCCATCCACGCCTTGCGGTTCGACGGTCATCTTGCGCCCCTGCCCGAACCGGCCTGCCGCATCGAAATCATTGGAGACAGTCTGACAAGCGGCGAGGGGGCTCTCGGGGGGCCGACCGACACGGAATGGCGCCCGATCTGGTTCTCCGCTGCAAAGGGATACCCGCAGCTGACCGCGAATCTGCTTGACGGAGAAGTGCGGGTCATCTCTCAAAGCGGCTGGGGTGTGCGGTCCGGGTGGGACAATAACCCGAAAAGCAGCATCCCCGCCTATTATTCGAAAGTATGCGGTGTAGTACCCGGCAAGAATGGAAATGACTCGGAGTATGATTTTGACTCCTGGAAACCGGATGTCGTCGTCTGCGCACTCGGCGCAAACGATTTGGGTGCGATGCGCGGTGCCGTTCCCTATACGGATCCCGCTACAGGTCTGTCATACAGGCAGAACAGGAGAGACCTGCAGCCGCTTGAAGACGCCATGGTCTCCTTTTTGCAGCAGATTCGTCATTGCAATCCCGATGCGGTCATCATCTGGTTGTTCTGGAACAAAGCAGAACCGGTCTGCTCGTTGACGCGCAAAGCTGTGCAGAGAAAAAATCTCGAGGGTGATGCAGCCTGTTTCTCGGAAATAGTTCCCGGGATGCCGGCAGATGGTGCAAGAAACCATCCAGGTATCCGGTCGCACAACAGAACGGCTGAGCGGATTGCAGCCATCCTGAAAAGATACCTGAAGCCCTGAAAAGCTTGTATTCGGCTATCCGGATTTTCTGTCCATGTAGTCGGCTATCCGATTCGCATCCAGCACTTCAAGATCCTTCGCGCCAGCCAGGGATTCCAGATGATGCCTGAATTCATGCTTCAAGGTGCTGTTCAGTTTCTCTTTCATCCGTTCGTCGGAAAGATTCCCATGCACCTGGATGAAGGAGCCGTAATAGAGGACTATATAGCGGCCCAGCCGGCCGTCCACGTGATATTCGCCGAGAACGCACAAGTCTTTCGCAACGCTCTTTTCGTGATATTTCACTTCCGGCAGGACCATGATTCCGCCATTGAGGTCTTTGTAGAAATCCGACGGCAGTCCCATCGCCAACTCATCCAGCATCGCTTCCATTTCATCGATCGAGATCATGCGTCACTCCTTATTCCATGACTCTGCGGCCGTATTGGTCATCCGCGGATACAGCCTGACAGGCGTCTGAGATTCCCATAACCGGTCAGAGTGTCCCGCAACCGGTCAGGCATCCGCAACGTATTTCTTGTCCACGGTTATCACACACTGCGTTTTATGATAAATGTCATGAATCCGTTTTTTTACCTTTTTCAGCAAATCCTGTTCATCTGCCTCCCCATAGGAGTGAGGAACAACCAGATCAAAAATCAGATTTGTGTTGTTTTTTCCCTTCACCATGCGAAAATCATGGATGGACGCATTGGGCTCGAGATCCATGACGATCCGCGACACCATGTTCTTCCTGTCCATCACCTGCTGGTCGTTCACCGCCACGGGGTCCATGTGGATGACGAGGAAGATGCCCGTATCCCGCAGCACATCACGCTCAATTCTGTCGATGACTTCATGAATGTCTTCCATATTCGAGTCATTGGGCACTTCCGCGTGTATGGTGGCCATTGTGTGCGAGGGACCATAATTGTGCGCGATCAGGTCATGGCTGCCGATGATGCCGTCGTAACTCTCCACCATCTCCGTCAGCTTTCGATGGACATCCCGGTCAACCGCTTCTCCCAGAAGCGGCAGCAATGTGTCTCTTGCGATGTTGAAACCGGACAGCATGACAAAAACGGAGACTATCAGGCCCATCCAGCCATCGATATTGAACCCGGTCAGCCTGCTGATGAGAATCGATGCGATGGTTGCGGTCGTGACAATGACATCATTGCGGGAATCCGTGGAAGTGGCCCGCATCAGGTTGGAGTTGATGGCGGCCGCGAGCTTGTGATTGAAGATGGAAAGCCAGAGTTTGACCAGTACCGAAAGAGTCAGAATCACGAGCATCGTCCAGCTGAATCCCATTTCTTCCGGATGGAGCACTTTTTCAAATGAACTTTTCAACAGCGAGAAGCCAACCTGCAGGACCAGAAAAGCCACAACAAGGGCAGAAATGTATTCAAGCCGCCCATGGCCGAATGGGTGTTCCTTGTCTGCCGGTTTTTCGGCCAGCTTCACACCGATGAAGCTGATGATGGAGGATCCTGCGTCCGACAGGTTGTTGAAGGCGTCCGCCATGACGGAAATGCTGTTGATGAGGAGGCCAATGGCAAGCTTCGTCCCGAACAGCATCGCATTGCAGAGAATACCGACAATGCTGGACATGACCCCATAGTCGGTTCTTACTCTCGCACTTCCTGTATTTTCGTAATCCTTGACGAACAGCTTCACCAAAAATTGTGTCACGATGAACCCTCCTGCAATTTTGAATCAACATACGAAATTTTTGCTTCAGACTGGCAAACACAACACCGATCCCGGCAAAAGCATAAGCTGATTCCCGGCAAAAAGCATACGTTGACTCCCCGGCAAACCAATCGTAACACGTCGGCGGATTTTTTTCTGCATCTGATTTCGCTCATTCGCCCAAACGCCCGACAAGCCGCAGCAGACCCTCCAGAATCGTCAACGGATGCGGTGGGCAGCCTGGTATGAACAAGTCGACAGGAAGACAGGATTCAGCGCCATGAAGCGGCTCGTCCGTTCCGCCGGACAACTCGTTCACACCACCAAGCGTTCCGTCCGTTCCGCCGGACAACTCGTTCACACCACCAAGCGTTCCGTCCGTTCCGCCGGAGACTGCCTCGCGTCCGACATAAAGACCGCCGGACACCGCGCAGGCTCCAACCGCAATGACGAGTTTCGGATCCGGAACTGCCTCATAAGTCTTCCTCAGAGCCAGTTCCATGTTTTTCGTGACCGGACCTGTGATCAGCAGACCGTCGGCATGACGCGGAGAAGCGACAAACTGGATGCCGAACCGGCCGAGGTCCCAGGCGAGTGTGCCCAGAACGTTCACATCCGCCTCGCAGGCATTGCAGCCCCCGGCACTGACCTGTCTGAGCTTCAGGCTATGTCCGAACAGCCGCTTCATCTTCGCGTCGAGTTCCGCGGCAACCGGCAGGGTAAGCTGTTCTTCCGCCATCATCAAATCCCGGCGATTCCGTGCCGACATTCGGTATTCCCGTGAAAAGGAAATGACCTGGTTCGGACAGGCGGATTGGCAGGCTGCACAAAACAGGCACTTTCCGACATCCAGCATCAGCCGTCCGCCTGCAGCGGTGTTTCCTTCCATCATGGCCCCGGTCGGACAGGCATCCAGACACAGATGGCAGTCGGCCGGGCATCTGCCGGAAACAAGCACCGGCAGCCCGCGATACCGGTCGGACAGCGAAGGAGGCGGACCGGCAGGATACCGGATGGTTCGCCGGCCTTGCCGGAGCCGGACAGAAATCGCCCTCAACATTTCCTTGTCCTCCCTTTTTTCTGAAATGCGTGAAAATGTTTACGACAGGAGCAGGTCTGCCGGTCAGGATCAAAATCGTTAAGAGCAGGTCTGCAGTTCATGACCAAAATCGACTGGAGCAGGCCTACAGATCATGCCCGCAATAGGAAAGGTTGAAGCTTTTGTTGCAGACCGGAAAGTCGGAAATGGCCTGATTCCGCATGCTGATGGCCAATCCGGGCCAATTGTGAAAAGACGGATCAACGATTTTATAACGCGAGAATTTCCCATTTTGATCCGTGATCGCAACATGACAGATCTCGCCACGCCATCCCTCATTCAGGGCCGCGACAAGACGTCCCGGAGCCGGTTCTCCGGCCGGATGCCGGATGGGACCCGGCGGCATGGCCTCCATCTGCGATCGGATGAATCGGATCGACTGCTGGATTTCCAGCCATCGCACATACGCTCTTGAGAAGACATCCCCCGCACTGCAGGTCGAAACCGGAATGCCGGAGAACCTGTACGGGCCGGACGGCAGATTGAACCGGGCATCCCGCATCAGGCCGCAGGCTCTTGCCGCAGGTCCTACGAGACCGAGTGCCTCCGCGTTTTCCCGGGAAACAACCCCGGTTTCTTCAAAGCGGGACAGCACGGCATGATTGTCCCATAGAAGAGAGATGGCCTCCTGCGTGTCCTTTTCCAGAACCTTCATCCTGTCCCGCATGGTTTCAATGCGTTCCGGTTCCATATCCCAGGCCACACCACCGGGAACGACAAACCCGCGTCCGAATCGGTTTCCGCACAGAAGTGCGGTCAGATTCAGCCAATCGCCCCGGATGCGCCCGCAGAATCCTGCCGTAGGCTGGAATCCGATGTCTCCAGCCAATGCGCCAAGGTCTCCGACGTGATTGGCGATCCGTTCCAGCTCGAGCGCAATACCGCGAAGCGAGTTTCCACGTGCGGACTTTCGTGTATCCGACAAGTCTTCCATTGCCTGACAATAGCAAAGCGCATGGCCAACGGTGGAATCGCCGGCAATCGTTTCAATGACCGGCATAGTATGGCTGAATGGCCCACCCGCGAGCCTCTGTTCGATTCCCCGATGCTGATAGCCCAGGGATATCTCAAGATGCAGCACTTCTTCACCCTGGCATTGAAAGCGAAAATGCCCGGGTTCGATGATGCCCGCATGAACAGGACCGACAGCCACTTCATGAACCTGTTCCCCCGCCACCTGAAAGAATGTTCCGACCGATGGCGCGATTGGCGCACTCTTTTTCCTGCCCCAGGCATCCCTGTCCACCCAGGCATGGTGCCAGCGTACCGGTTTGAGCCAGGGATGACCGATCGGGATCAGGCCGAACTGCTCTGCGATTTCCCGTTCAAAGAGATGCACCTGCGGGCATTCGGGCGTCATGGATGTAAAATGGTCGCCGACAATCCCGGTGCGGCACACATGGAGGCTGTTCTCCTCGTCATCGGCCAGAACGGCGTACAGCAGGACGGCTTCGCTGTTCGCTCCTCCTTCCCCGAACAGGGCGCAGACCCGCATGCCATCGGCCACCCCGCTCAGGATGGCTTCCCTGAAGAGGGTTTCATTCACCTCCGGAATCAGATCGAGCGGGATCGAGCGGCCATTCGTGCATTCGGCCATGACGTCCTGTCTGTCTTGCATGCGTTACCCCGCCTTCCAATCGTCAGAACTTGGTTAGGAATGAAACCGCTTCCTCCAGAATCCTCCTCAAGGGAGCAGGAAGAAAAAACCCCAACATCAGCACGAGTCCAAGAAAGACCAGAATGGGTGCGGTTGTCCGGAAATCATCCCGATAGGCGTCCGCCCGCCGCCTGTCCTTATCCCCGTCGTCGTTCAGAAATTCTTTCCCGGACGGCTCATGCTCACCGGATTCGTCCGGCGGCACGCCCAGCACGACATGCATCACGGTGATGCCCATCCCGATGAACACCAGCAGCAGAAGGCTCAGATACAGGAAGCCCGTGCCATACCGGCCGGCTTCAAAGGCACCCATGAGGATGGAGAATTCACTGACAAACGGACCGAACGGCGGTGAGCCGGTAATGGCGAGAAACCCGATGAGAAACAGCGCGCCGGACAGCGGCAATCGGCGGAGCGCACCGCTTACCTGGCTGATGTTCCGGCTTCCATAGGCTCTGTGCAGGTTGCCGGCGGAGAGAAACAGCATTCCCTTTGTCATGGCGTTTGTCCAGATGTGCAGCAGCATGCCGAACAGCGCAGGCGCGCCGATACCCAGTCCCAGGGCCAGAATGCCCATGTGCTCGACGCTGGAATAGGCGAGCATGCGCTTGAAATCCCGCTGGCCAAGCATGAAGACGGCGGCGGTCGCCATGGAGAACAAGCCGATCCCCATCAGCAGACGGGATATAAAGGGCGATTCCCCCGCCGCGCGGCATACCATCCAGACACGGGTCAGCGCCAGAAAAGCGCCGCTGGTCATGCCGCCGGCGAGCAGCGCGCCCACGACCCCCGGTGCCTCCCCATAGGCATCCGGCTTCCAGGTGTGCATGGGTGCAAGACCCATTTTCGTGCCATATCCAACCAAAAGAAGAACAAATGCCGCACGAAGCCATGGTTTCGACAGATCCGGCGCAGTCCGGAGAAAAGTCCTGAAATCCAGGGAAGGCACCTGACCGCCCTGCATTGCGGAATAGGCGAGAAAGAAGGTCCCCAACAAGGCGAGTGCGATTCCGACCGAACCGACCATCAGATATTTCCAGGTGGCTTCAATGCTTCTGGCGGATTTGTTGAAATAGATGAGCGGGGCCGACATCAGGGTGGTTCCCTCGATGGCCACCCACATCAGACCCATGTGCTGCGACCAGATCACGAGCGTCAGGAGCCCGGGAAAGGCCAGGAGGCAGGCAACAAATACCCGATTGGGCCGTTCGGCACGGTGCCGGAGATAACCGGCGGCATAAAAGGAACACAGAAGGTACAGCACGCTGACGCTGAGAAGAACGACCCTGCCGAGCGGATCGAGAGAGAGCCAGTCGTTCTGGTTCGCATATTCGGGCCGCACCAGTACGGCGAAGGTAAGCAAGGCATGCACGCAGCCTGCGGCAGGCAGCAGTTTGGGTCGATGGCAGCCGGATGGCAGAAGCATGGCCACGACCGCCAGAAGAATCGGAATTCCGACCTGCAGGTAAACCATTCGTCACTCCTTCAAGGCTGTCAGCTTTCGTGTGTCCTGGGAGGAAAAAGCCTGATTGATATGATGGATGATGATGGAAATGATGAATACGCTGACGAACAGGTCCAGCAGCATGCCCATCTCCACGACCAGGGGAATGGCGACAACAAGCAGCAGGCTGAAGATATAGATGCCGTTCTCCAGCACCAGATACCCCATGACCTGCGTGATCGCCTTGTAACGGGTGATGAGCAGGATGAATCCAATCAGGATGGTGGTGATGGAAGCCGGAATGATCATCCGTTCGTGTTCGCCGGTATCGGCCGGCAGGGTGCGAAAAAGCAGAAAACTGACGATTGTCACGGCTGACCCGAGCAGAATCGAAGGAACAAAGCCGATCAGCGGCTCCACTTCCCTTTTGATTTTTGCATCCCGCAGGGCGCGAATTAGCACAACGGGAATCACGATGCCCTTCAGGGAGATGGCGGCAATCGCGG
>JAIFNI010000140.1 GCA_020047785.1 Clostridia bacterium | reverse complement strand
AGACACTCCTGCAAATGAAGCGCTTCGGGATATGGCATCTTACCGAGCATACGGACGTCCATCGACATTGCTCTCCTCCATCAGGATTTTCCAATCAAATCACTTTTCCATTGGCAAGCAAATATTTCTCGGCTTCCAGCGACCACAACCCCGAAGTCTTGGCGACAATCCCGGCGAGTGCTGCAAAGAACGGATCCGATTTGCCTTTTTCAGCAAAATCATCAATGGCGGTCAACGGCATCTGGAGATGGGTGTAGATGAGTTTCTTGCCGCCGGGTATTTTCGGCAGGTTCAAGGTTGTTTCCACCACGCTGTCGAGGCCACCGATGTGCGTAACCATCGACGCCGGATTGATGCGGCCGGAAGACATCAGCACGAGGGATTCCTTCATGTCGTCCGTGTTTCCGCCACTCGTGCCCACGATGTGGGTGGCGCCGTAATGAACATTGTAGAAATTGAACTCCGCGGAAAATGCCGGATTGCCGGGGCCCGCGAAGAAGTTCAGGCAGCCGTCATGGGCCAGGAGCTTGTCGCCCATTTCCACAACAGGCTTCACAGGAGCAAAGACGAACACGTCATCGAAGCCCTTGCCTCCGGTCAGTCCGCGCAGCCATTCCACATCGTGGCCCGCCTCGGAGGTATTGACATACATCAATCTGACGCCGCAGCGTTCCGCTTCCTCCACCGTATAGAGCGTGGCGGCACGGGCGAGGCGGGCGGGATCGATATCCGTGACAATCAGGAAGCCCGGTTTGCGGTCTCCATGAATCGCAAGATCGATGGCACCGAGACCCATGGGGCCGACGCCAGCGAGAATGGCCATGTCGCCGCCTTCCACGATGCCCATTTTATGCTCGTAGCTGCCCTGTTCGGTATGATAGTTCGCATGAAACGCGCCCACGATGCAGGACATCGGCTCCGAAAGAGAACCGTGGAAGAAGGCTTCTCCCTTGTAGGGAAGCAGGCAGCCGTGGGACATGACGACATCCGGGATCACGATGTGCGTGGCACTGCCGCCGATGAAGTGGAATGAGTATCCCGGTGCGGCGTACGGGTCCTCGATCTGGTTCAGGGCCGGCTGTATGGAATAGCGGTCTCCCGGTTTGAACTGATTCGCCCATTTCGCACCGACCTTCAGGACGGTGCCGCAGAATTCATGGCCGATGATGACGGGGTTCACATCGATATCATTCGGGACACGCTTGTGGTCGCTGCCCTGACTGGCGGCTTTCCAGGAGGACATGCACAGACTGTCCGAAATGATCTCGGCCAGAATTTCGTCATCACCAATTTCAGGAAGTTCGAATGTGTCGAGTCTCAGATCCATTTTTCCGTACATGCGGACTGCCTTTGTCGTCATAATATGCCTCCTGTGCGTCTCTGGCCGCGCATCCACGCGTCCGGCTCCGAGGGAACAACTTCCGGAACCTTTTGCCTGCTCTTCCGACCGGATGAACGGACGGATAAGAGGGCGGATTTTGTTTTCCGTCCTCATTTTACAACACAAACAGACACAAATCAACACATTCAACAACATTGGGACAAATTCGGAAATATGACAACAAAGAGGACAAATCAGGAAATCCGACGACAAGGCGGACAAATCCTTTCAAATGTCACGAGGATGTTCAGGCGCTTCGTCCAGAAGGATATGAATGCAGAAAATGGCGTCCGAACGAAAAACCACTTGTCAGGAAGGCAGTTCCAACAGAACGGAACGCAATTCACGCCAATCCTGCACAATCAGGCAGGGGACACGCGGAATGCGTTCATCGGTTCCCGGTGCGGCAATGTCATGTGCATGCCGAACGGCTTTATACCAAACAGGAAACAAACCGGACGCCGAAGAACCTTCCACGTCAAAATAGGCGTTGTCACCGCAGTACCAGACATCAACGGCCTCCAGACCGGCTTTCCGGAGCGCGAATTCGAACAGGCGCCGATGCGGTTTCCGGAAGATGTATTCGCTGCTGGCCAGGACAAACTCGAAGGGATAGCCCGGAAAATGCTTTGAAATGCGTGCTTCAAGTGCCTTTCCGCTGAAGGAGATGTTGCTGATCACACCTGCTCTGATGCCTTCGGCAGCCAGGCAGGCAAGAAAGTCGGACATGCCTGGGGTGGGACGGCTTGGAGAAGCCGCATCCCAGAAAATCTGCTCCACTTCCACAGGAGAAAGGGTGAATCGAACCCCGAGGGATTCATATAGATATCGATTGAACACATGGTTGTGCACCTCGATCGGAGTCTGTTCTTCCGGCTCCACACCGCGCCGTCCGATGTCCCGGAGCAATCCGTCAGCCAGATTCTGCACGACATCCGCGGTCAGTCCTTCCGGCTTGATGGCTGCGGCCTGAAGAACGGCCTCCGTCCCTCTGATGGCGTTGAAATCGTATTCATCAACCAGTGTCTGGCCGAAATCAAACAGGATCATGCGGGGACGGCAAACAGGAAGCCGTGGACGGGGAGGTACTGACTGTTCCAGCCATTCTTCCTTCAACAGACGATATTCCACCCGATCCTTCAGCACACCTTCATGCAGTACGTGTCGAAGCAGCACTGCCTCCCGAATCATGCCACATTTCCGCATGACCGCTTCCGAACCTGCATTTTCAGACAGACAGCCGGTTTCCATCTTCACAACGCCGCCTTCCGAAAAAGCAAAGCGGAGGACTTCCCGTACCGCTTCCGGCATGATCCCCTTCCCCCACCACTGAGGAAGCATGAAATACCCGAGGTGGCCGACTTTCCCTTCCGGGGTTTCCAGCACGACCGTATATCCGACTTCCCCCAGGTAGGAACCGGTCTCTCTTTCAAGAATCACGAAGAACCATTTGGTCCGACCTGGATTGGCTGCTTCAAGCAGCGCTTCCCGCAGGTTCTCTTCGGTTTCCGCCATGCCACATGTCCGGATGTCTGGCAAATATCGCATGGCGACCGGGTCAGACAGCAATCGGTGCATATCGGCCGCATCTCCGGGAAGGTGATCACGTATGAGCAGGCGTTCAGTCATCAGCTGCGTCATGCATTTCTCCATTTCGTCATCCGAATCGGCTTCCGTCATCAAAGCCGGAGCACTTCAGAAAGGACCGCATCCACTTTCAGTCTTTTATTGACCTACCGCTAACGATGAAACGAACTTTTGTGGCCGCACCACCAAATAGGTCCCAACCAGGATGATGCCTGCCCCAATAAGCATCATGGGATACAAAGACTCACCCAGGAATAACAATAAAACGGGATCGCCGAATTGATGACCCCGATCATACAGAGAAATTTGTAGTCCCTTTTCCACTGGATCTTATATCGGATGACTTGGTAATAACCCAAGAGAAAAAAACTTGCAATCAGAAGTCTGAGACAAGCCGTTCCCGTGGCACCAAAAACTGGTGCTAGGATCCTCATGAAAATAAAAGATCCTCCCCAAATAGCGGATAACAAAATGAGCAGCAATAGTTGTTTTGGCTTCATATGGTCTCTACCTCTCCGACCTTGGCCTCATGGGTTATCAACCATTCTTTGCGCCATATCCCGCCACCATAGCCTGTCAATTCTCCATCACGCCCGATCACACGATGACACGGGATAAGAATGGCAATGCGATTCATTCCATTGGCGCGGCCAACCGCGCGAACGGCTTTGGGATTGTTGATTTGTTTGGCCAAGGCCTGATACGATACCGTTTCACCAAAAGGGACAGACATAAGGGTATTCCAAACCAGATTTTGAAATTCTGTTCCCGGCGTGTGAAGAGGGACTGTAAATTCACATCTTTTGCCGTTGAAATATTCATCCAATTCCATCATCACTTGCTCGATGAAAGAATTCACACCTGGCAGAATGACTGCATTCAACCTTTTTTGGAGATCGATGAATTCAGTTTCCAACATCCGACGGTCTCCAAATTCCAGCAGACAGATCCCTTTCGAGCCTGCAATGGTTATCATCGGACCGATCGGCGTATCAAATCTTTTGTAGAGCAGGATATCCTGCTGTTTGGATTTGCTTTCTCTTGGCGTCGTGCCCATTGTCTTTTCGAATGCACGATTGAATCCACTCAATGAATCATAACCACTTTCCATGGCAGCGTCGAGTACGCGTTCTCCTTCTTTGATCGCACCAAAAGCTGCATTGATCCTTTGCATCCGGCAGAAGGCTTGAAAGGTCATATGGTAATTTTTCAAGAACCATCGTCTCAGGGTATTGGGATCCATGCCCCGCTCTCTCAATTGCCATTCTTTGATTCTGAATTGGGGGTTGCTTTCCACCTCACGGATCAGTGCTTCCATTTCACTTGGGATCTTTCCTACACTTTCCATGGGGCGACATATTTTGCATGGCCTGAAACCTGCAGCTAGCGCTTCTTGTATGGTAGTATAAAACAAGACATTTTCTCTTTTTGGTTTTCGTGCCGTGCATATGGATCGACAAAAGATCCCGGTGGTCGTCACCGCGGCATAAAAAGCGCCATCCTGTGTTTGATCCTTGCTCAGCAAAGCTTGATATTTCAAATCATCTGACAACATATAGCCCTCTGTTTTCATCACTTTTCGACCATTATTGCAAACACAGGCAGCCGTGACAACCTGAAAAACATCAAGTATTTTTCCATTTCTTCATCGGAATTGATTTCCGATTTCAAAGCCAGAGCACCTCGGAAAGAACAATATCAATCTTCAGGTTTTCAAGGCAGATGAGCCGGGACATTTTGTAAGCCTCCGGGTCGACAGCTGTTCTCTCCTTTTTCTCTTTGGACATGGATGTGGAGGTCTTGTCCGCATCCATGCTGTCAAGCTTATCGATATGCACCAGTACTGCTTCTCGGATTTTTTCGACGTTTTCCAAATTGAACCGTGCAATCTCCATCTCGTTTTCGATGCTCTCATGCTTCCGGTCAAGTTGTGCCAGGAGAAGCTCCGGTGCAAATCCATGAACCTCGAGATCCCTTATTTCCACCAGCCTGAAACCAATCCCCTTGAGGACAAGAATGGTGTTCAGGACCGGCATCTGATCGGCTGTATAGTAACGGTAGGCATTCTGCGCATCCACATGTCCGGGTTTGAAGAGCCCCATCTTGTCATAGAGGCGCAGCGCCCGAATGGAAATGTCGAACATTTCAGCCACTTCACCTATCTTGAAATGCAGTTCGCCTTCTTCGCGCCCGTCCATCTTCGCACCTCCGGACCGACTGGTTTCATTCCGTATCGATATAGCAATATCACGCAACATCCCGTCAATCGACTATCCCCGTTCATACAGACCCATCGTATGATTGTCCTTTGAAAACCGCACGGCGACTTTCCCGTGTCGTCATCATCCTATCGAAACGCAGCAGATCCTGCAAGCAGCCACTTTCCGAAGAGATCTTCCCCATAACTTGTATCCAAGGGCATCCCCGGTTCCATCCGGAACGATCGGTTGCCGTTGGATAGCCTTTCCGCACGCAAAAAGAGTGCATCCTCCCGCTCTTCCGCCGCCATTTGGTCGGCGAATTCGAACAGGTGCGTGACGAACAGCACACAGACGCCGGATTCGCAAAGCGCATGCACGAGATCGGAAGCAATCCGGGCTCCGGCGTGTTCCGTCGTGGTTGCAAAGGCTTCATTCAGCAGGATCATCGAATTTCTTGTCATCTTTCCGACCATGCCATCCATGAGCAGCAACTCGGCTTCCAATCTCCCGCTGGCCAGTGTGGCATCTTCCTCCCGGGCGAAAAAAGTGAAGACCTTGTCCTTCATGGAAGACCGAAAGCATTCCGCTGTCACGAACAGACCACATTGCATGAACAACTGGGCCAGGCCGACACTGCGCAAGAAAGTAGATTTCCCGCCTTGATTCGCGCCAGTCACAAGGATCATTCGTTTGCCATCCGCATCCAGATCATTCGAGACCGGGCATTTCTTGCCGGAAAGCGCAAGACCCGCATCCACCAGACACCGGAAGGAAAGGCATTGACCAGAATTCTCAGAATACGCATTACCTTGCGAAATCGCAGGACTCATCGAATTGCCTGTACCCGATGTAATCGAAGACCCCGCATATGCCAATGGGTCGGGAAAACAAATCGGCACCCCACAGCCCCGAAGGGCTTCGTGCAAGGCAGCGCAACCTGTATAAAAAGCAATCTCGAACCGGAATTGCGAAAAAAAACGAAAAAGTTCCCCGGCCAACAGGTTGACCTGCCTCAACAGGAGGACAAATCCCGCCTCTTCCATTTCAGCCGCATCTTTTGTGAGGTGGATGTTGTCCAGAATGATAACCCCGTCCTCCCGGAAATCCCTGCTTCTGAACCGTCTGACGCCCGAATCGCCTGTCGGGCTGCTTTCCCGGTTCTTTCCCTGCACGATGCGGCGGAGGATATGCGCAGTCCCCTTCAATCCTGCACCGGGACGGGAAGCGATGACCATATTTCCGTCCAGAGAGAGCGACTTCAGGTTCTCAACCTGTTTGCAGGCTTCCCTGAGAAATTCATCCGGCCATTCAAGGTCCATGCTTGTGCAGAACGCTTTCAAACCTTCCGACTTGAACAGCGAAGCACTCGGCAGGACGAGTCTTTTGAGTCCGTCGACCCGATTCAGCAGCAATTCCAGAAGCGCCACCGCATGCTGCAGTTTTTCGGACATGGGTACCATCTGCGCATAACCAGGCTGATTCGCAGTGCGGTAGGCCAGTGCATCCTCCACTGTATCCGAAGCATACAGGTACCATGACTTCGCGAAGGACAGGCGAAGGGTGTCCTTCAGGATTTCCTGCCGATACCGGAGGATCTTTCCATCGGATATCATTTCAGGAACAACATGGCGCACTGTATCCAAGATGAAATCATCTCCTTCGGACATCGCCTCGAAGATGGTCTCCAGATTCAAGTCCCGGATCAGGCCAGCATGGGGTGAGGTGCGGGGGAACCGTCTGTCGGATTGTCTGAGCACGCCAAAATCACGACCTTTCGGCGCATAGGCTGCAACGGTTCCCATCAGATCGGACAACCCGATCGGGCAGTCAGGCCTCTTGCCTGACTGTGCAAACAACAAGTCAGTACTCATGCGTTCAACCTCTCTTTCAAGGAGGGATAATCCAACCGGTATTTCCGCGCAATGGCATGGGCACCGGCATAGCCGTCCGCGGGGCGCCGGACGACCCGAAAGGTGCGTATATCGGGGTTGTCCGACCGTACCTCCGCAACAAGGCTCACGCAACGCCTGCCAGCTTTCGCCAGATCGCCCGCATGCGTCACATACAGACAAAAACAACCATTTTCATCCAGCTGGTCCAATATCCGCTGCCCCATGGCCAACGCATCCCGCACAGTCGTCGTGGAAAAAAGCTCGTTCAGGACAACCAGACTGTCCGGTCCGGCCTGCGAGAGAATCGGCCCAAGACGCCGCAATTCTTCCTGAAGCCGCCCTGACTGCATTTCCATATCCTCCTCCACGGAAAAGTGGGTGAAGATGCCGTCGCACAGCCAAACCTCCGCCTTTCTGCAGGGAACCGGACAGCCAAGGGATGCCAGCCAGAGAATCTGTCCGAGCATCCGCCCATATGTGGTCTTCCCTCCCTGATTCGGCCCTGTCAGGATCATCTGGCGCTCCGGGTCTTCCAGACGACAATCATTGGGGACGATGCCATCCGGGGTGGTTCCTTCCCGAATCGCCAACGCAAGATCATATCCGTCCAGAATCATCAGTCTTCTCCTGTTGTCCGATCCCGCTCCCGCATGCTGAATTCTGTCCCCGACTTCCGGCATCGAGAAGCAGAATCCACGTCGACCGAGCTCTTTGGTAAAAGCAATCACGGACAGGTAGAACTGGATTTCCCGATCGAACCGGTTCAGAACAGCATGCACGAATGACGGAACCAGGTTGTCTCCATCCGCATAGGACCGGCACCATGCAGAAAGATGGGTGAACGGCACAGGGTTGTTTTTTTCGAGCACTGCCAGGATGCGTATTTCCAGCAGACCCATCTCCAGATCCGTGAAGAAGGACAGGTGGCCCGCGTCAGGCACTCCGGACTTTTGTCCCGGCTCCGATTTTCCGGACAGCCGACTGAAAAGACCGGCAAGCATCCCGGCATAGTCCTCCGCAGGATCACATTCATCCTGATGAACCGTCACCCGATCCTTTCCAACTTCGACCGCATATCGGATGCCCTCAAGTTCCACTTGCAAAGCACAGGACTCCGTATGGAACGCTCGGAACCATTCGGATGAAACGTAGTCGCTGAGCCAGACATGCAGGGACAAGAGCCCTTCGGAACACAACCGCGGAGTGCCTGCTCCAGGACGAAGCGCTTTTTCCAGTGCCACTGCAGCGTTTCCGTAGCATACTGCACCATCCAGCATCCATTTTCTGCGCGCATCAGGAACATGAAGGCGCTTCGCGTGATCCGTGCATACCCGCATCCGACGCATTTCAAGGCTGAATGACCTCATGGCGGCATGTATATCCCCGTCAGCCAACGCACGCATCACATCCTGGCGATACAGGACAGTCGCCAGCGACCCGGGCAATTCCCGAAAATGGCGATTCAGACCATATTCCTGCTCCGCATCCCCGACGATGGACGCAACAACCCGATCCAACCGCAAGTCGCTGAAACAGGAAGGTTCCGGAACAATCCCGCCCCTCGCCTCCCGTTGCAGCCGTGCTGCATCTTCCTGTGATCCGGAGGCTTCCCAAAGAATGCTATGAAAGCTCATTTGCTTCCCTCCCGACTTCTATTATGAACACCGAATCCGACCTTCCCGATTCCACCGTAAACCATGACGCATGGGCAGGGTCAAGGGGAAAACGGCGCAAGAGAGAAAAACTTTCCCAAGAATACTCGCATCATATTCACGCACTTTTCTCTTCGTTCCCCTTCCCTGTGCGGTATTGGAGAAACTGGCTCTCGAAACACAGAAAATGGTGTAAAATATAAAGGCTGCCGTACAACTTGACAAGACGACATGGCAGACGATTGCGCGATTGAACCGTACGCCGCACCGGAAGGAGCCCCATATGCCGAAATTCTCCCGCAGACCGCTGCATCGATTGGCGTCCATGCTGCTGATTCCGATTCTTATGCTGAGCGGCTGCTCCTCTGCCGCACCAGCTGTCGGATCCACGGAAGCAACGACTGCTTCGGCCACCCTTTCACAAACGCCTGCCCCGACACCAGACCCAACGCAGTCCCCCACACCAGATCCCACTCCGGCGCCAACGCCAAAACCGGAAGAAATCAGCGTCACCGTCGACTCTTCGAAGCAATACCAGACCTTTCTCGGATTCGGCGGCAACTACACGCAGATTCAATATGCAGGCAAGGCATTGGACTCGATCGGAAAATACACCCTCGAAACATTGCGCCCGGAATGGGTAAGAGTTCCAATCCCGCTCGATCTGTGGGAACCTGTGAATGACAACAAGAAGGCCGGCACGATCGACTGGGCGGGGTTCGCCACCACGGACCCGAAGATGGTCGACCTGTTCACCATGATGAAAGCAATGAAAGAAACCTATGGCGTGAAGAACATCACGGCATCCGTCTGGAATATCGCAGCCTGGATGGTGGATGGAGAGCCGGGGACGAAGGGTGGTGTGCTTCCCGAAGAGAAATACGGGGAAGTCGCCGAATCCATGATTGCCTTTCTGCTGCACCTTCGGGACGAATATGGCGTGGCGGTGGATCAGATCAGTTTCAACGAGCCGGATATCGGAACGAATGTCAAAATGAATTCCACGGATATGATCAAGTTCGTCCGGGTACTCGGACCCATGCTGGATAAGGCAGGGCTGACAACGAAATGGCTGATCGGGGATGTCAGCCAGCCGAATCCCGCTGCCCTGTACATGTCGGAAATGTTGTCCGTTGAGGATATTGCTCCCTATCTGGGTCCGGTATCGCTCCATACGTGGAATTCATCCGCCATATCGGACATGATGCTGGCCAACCTGCGGGATGCGATGCCGCCGACAGGCAAGATCCTGATTGCGGGAGAATTCGGCTTCAATCCGGGTTTATGGAGGACGCCCGAGGAATTCCCGAAGTGGCAGACCGGTTGGTTCCTCGCCAACCTCATTTACAGGACGGTCAAATACACCGGCACAAACGTCATTCTTTACTGGGAGCTGGAAAACGACTATCCATTGATGTCGGAAACACTGGAGAAATATCCGTCCTGGCATGTTTTCAAGCAAGCGTTCGATACGCTGAAACCCGGCTCGGTCCTGATGGATTGCCAGTCTGACAACGAAACGTTCCTCGGAAGCTATGCGGCGGCGGATGGCAAGGGCTACTTCACCCTGCAGCTGCTGAATAAACGGGAAAAGCCCCTGCTCGTAACCGTCAGCGGGTTGCCGGATGGGACCCTTTCCGCATTTGTGACGAGTGAAACATCGAACCAGGAAGACTTCGGTCAGCATGTTGTGACAGGCGGTACCATGACCCTGGAGATACCGGCCAAGAGTTTTGTTTCGTTCCAGACACCTTGATGACTTCCATTCAACCATTTCATTCTTACATACGGGAGGAGCGAATCTCATGAATTACAGGGAAATCGGCCGCACCGGCCTCAAAGCAGGCGTCATCGGCATCGGCGGAGAGCATCTGGATGGAAAGCCCTACGAGCAGGTGAAGGAAACGATCGATGCGGCACTCGACTGCGGCGTCAATCTGATCGACGTGTTCATGCCGGGACGCGATGTGCGCGAAAACATCGCCCGGGCGCTCGGAAGCCGGCGCAAGGACGTGATGATCCAGGGCCACATCGGCTCCACGGACATCCGGCAGCAGTACGACATCAGCCGCGACATGCCCACCGTGCAGCGCTACTTCGAGGAGCTGCTGCGCATCTATGGCGGCCGCATCGACTTCGGCATGATGTTCTTCATCGACTCCGAAGATGATTTCAAGGGCGTGTTCGAAACCGGATTCGCCGACTATGTGCAGCGACTGAAGCAGCAGGGCGACATTGGTCACATCGGGTTTTCCTCACACAATCCGCGCATGGCCCGGCGCGTGATCGAAACCGGGCTGCCGGAGCTGATGCTGTTCAGCATCAATCTCGCGTTCGACCTGCATCCCGCGGACAGCTACGTGCTGGACGCGCTGGGAAAGCCATTCGATACGGCCGCCTTCCGCGGACTTGATCCCGAGCGCGCCGGATTGTATGCGCTCTGCGAACAGAAAGGCGTCGGCATCACGGTAATGAAGACACTCGGCGCGGGCAAACTGATTTCGCCGGACCATACCCCGTTCGCGAAGCCGATGACGGTGGAGCAGTGTATCCACTATGCGCTCGGGCGTCCGGCTGTGGCAAGCGTGCTGCTCGGTTGCCGAACCGGCGAGGAGGTGCACTCGGCCATGCGGTATTTCGAAACCGATGAGGCCGACCTCGACTACGCGCCGCTGATCGGCACCCTGCGCAACGACTTCCGCGGGCACTGCGTGTACTGCGGCCACTGCCAGCCGTGTCCGGCGGACATCGACATTGCGGCGGTGAACAAGTATCTGGACATCGCGCGGCTCGATCCGGCGAATGTGCCCCCCTCCATCCGGTCGCACTATGGCGCGCTTTCGGTGCATGCCGATGCCTGTGTTGCCTGCGGCAGCTGTGAGAAACGGTGTCCGTTCGGTGTGCCGGTGATTGAGAACATGGCGGAGGCGGCTCGGGTAATGGGTTGACGCGGAACAGGACGACCGCCACCCGGCACGGGTGATGGGTTGACGCGGAACGGAACGACTGCCACCTTGTATGGCGGAAGGGAGTAACGGGATGAACACCGAAAAACTGCTGGATGCGGAGAGAAGGTTCCTGGAGCGGTATCCGGGTGGTTTTCAGCATCCGGACATGCAGGAAATCTACAAGAAGCACCGTATTGTCAAGGTAACCGGACAGGCACAGGCATGGTTCCCACCGGATGGTTTCGAGCAGCCGGAGAAGGTCGTGGAACACTTTACGAAACTGGTGGGACAATCCTCGATGGTCTCGATCTTCGAGAAAGCGAAGTTCCGCGATTTTCTCAAAGGCATCACCGCCGAGGAGAAGGACCTGATTGCAGAGGCGCTCCGACAGATGCTGCATGACGATGCCGCCGCTGGATTCGCCCTGCTCGCGGGACTCCTTGGCCACTACAAGATGGCGAAATGGCCCCTGCTCACCGCTTTGCCGTATTACTACCGGCCAAACGAAGAGCTTCTGGTGAAGCCGACCACGGTACGGACGATTCAAGCCTATTATGAGCTGGAGGGTCCGGCTTATCGTCCGACGCCGGACTATGCCTTCTATCGGAGTTACCGCGATCAAATCCTCGCCATGAAGCCGCTTCTGAAGGGCATCCAGGCGGAAAATGCAGGTTTTAGCGGATTTCTGATGATGGGTGCCGGCGAGTGGGGCGATATATAATGCGTCACCTCTCGGTTTGCTGTGGTTCGTCCTACCGGTAGCATCGCTGGTCCAGTGTAAACGGCGGGCGGTGGCTTCATCCTGTTTACCCGTCCCGTTCCCCGAACAGGATCCCCATCATCCGGTCCGGGTCACCCAGAAAGGTTTTTGTCACCTGGTAATGGTCGGTCTCCCGCCAGGCGACTTCCCGGAACCCGTGGTCCAGAGAGAGGAGCTTCGCTTGCGGATAGGCCATCAGGATGGGCGAGTGCGTTGCGATGACGAACTGGGAGTCCAGCTTCACCAGCTCATGGATGCGGGCCAGCATGGTCATCTGCCGCATGGGGGACAAGGCCGCCTCAGGCTCGTCGAAGAGATACAGTCCTTTGCCGCCAAGCCTGTGAAGCAGCAGTGCCATGAACGACTCCCCGTGGGATTGCCGGTGCAGGGAAACACCTCCGTAGGAGGATATCAGCGGGGGAAGCAGGACATTCTCCCGGTCCATCGCATCGATATTGGTGGCAACATTGTAAAAACTCTCCGCACGCAGGAAAAATCCGTCCTTTGCCTGACGGACTCCCTTTGTGACGAGTAAATGCCGGTGGAGCTCGGAATGTGTGGCCTCCGTGCTGAAATTGAAATTCCGGGTGCCCCCTTCCGGATTGAATCCGCAGGCCGTTGCGATCGCTTCCATCAGCGTCGATTTTCCGCTGCCGTTTTCCCCGACGAGGAAGGTGACATTCGGGTGAAACCGAAGTACATCCAGGGCTTGGACCGCCTTCAGGTTGAACGGGTATTGTCCGCTGTTCAGGGCGGCCGGGTCGCGCAGCCGAACTTCCCTGAGGTACATGTCCATCCCGTTTCCTATCATTGATGCCTCCATAGCGGTTTCCATTCCCGGGAGCCGTTCTGATGCTCCGGTCAGTCGCACTTGACCGCTCCCTTGATGAAGTTTCCGATCTTAGTTTCCATCTCCTCGTTTGCTTTGTCAAACTCCTCCATCTCATACAGGTGATTGGTGACACCCTTGAATTTCCAGATGTCCCTGTCCAGCAATTCCAGTGCGCGACGGCAAAGGGTGGCCTCATATTCGATTCGACGTTCGTGGCAGTTGATGGAGGACAATGCCTTGATGTTCCAAAGCTTGTAATCAAGGGTTCTTTCCCCGTCATTGTGATATCCGCCAATCCCGAGACGGCCATGCGCGGAAACCAGTTCCCCTGCAAGCTGCAGACCGCTCTCTGTCCCGCTGAATTCCATGACGTCCTTGAACCCGAGGTTGAAAATGTCAGCCTTGTGGCCATCCCGCGTCAAATCCGGCACACCCCAGGTTTCCCAATTGAGCCGGTATTCCTTCGGAAGGGTGTCGGGGGCATACGTTTCCGTCGCACCGAACCGGATTGCGTTCTCCCGGGCCTGTTCACGCGGATCGACGACGATTACGCGGCCATAACCCATCGCCCGGAACAGGGATACGATGCCGAGACCCATATATCCGGCACCGACGACTGCGATGCTGTCTCCACAGAGATTCGGCGTCATTTTCTGACCGGCGCTGAGCAGGCAGGCAAGGGGCTCGGAAATGGCATCGACATCCGCAAGACCATCAGGAACGTGACAAGTCTTGTTCGGCTCCATGACGATGTATTCTTTGTAGCCGCCTCCCCCGAGACCTGTCACCCGGTCACCGATCCGAAAGCCGGACACATTGCACCCGACATCCGCCACAGTACCGACCGTCTCATGGCCGAACACGTCACCAGGCCTTGCATTTGCCCAAGGATGCCATTCCGAATGGCACATGCCGGTCCAAGTCACTTTCACCAGCAATTGGTCCCCGGTGATTTTCGGGATTTCCACCTCGATGATTCTGCTTTTGCGTGGTCCTGTCATGACAATCTGTCTCATGGTTCCTCCTTCAGGGGAATGTCATGTTGTTCAATGCCGGTGGCCGGCTGCATCGTTGGGATGGTTCATGCGGGTTGATGCCAGCAGTCTCAGGATGGTCCATGTGGGTTGATGCCAGCAGTCTCAGGATGGTCCAAGCTCAACGATGCAGGCAGTCTTTGTCGGTTCCCGCAGGAACTCACCGCCAAACAAATCCTACCATTATTTCGATATTTCCTGTATGATGAAAACGAAATCGAATAAGACAAAAACGATATCAGCAAGAGGAACTCTGATGCATGTGCTGCAAATGGCCATCTCCTATGCCGAGCTCATCGAAGTGCATCCGCATAGCCATGAGCACTGGGAAATCATACTCAACCTCAAGGGAAGCGGCCATGAAGTGGTCAATGGCCTCTCCGTCGAGTTTTGCCCGGGAACCGTCTCGATCTGTCCTCCAGGTGATACGCATTACAAAAAGAGCAATCAGGAGGGGTTTCAGGACATGTATGCCGTCTTGACGGACACGCCTGTCCTCCAGCGCCTGACTCGTCCGTTTTTCGAGGACGACGCGGGCCAATCGATCGGACGGTTGATGGATACGGCCCATCGTTGGTTCCACAGCGGTTCACCGAATGCAGCAGGCATCGCGGACGGTTTGCTTGAAACAATCTGTCTCATTTTAACCGGATGGGACGAATCCGCTCCGATCCCTCAGGATGTTGAACGAATGCAGGAAGTGATCATTCGAAGTTATACGGACCCGGAGTTCCATGCGGCGGAAGTACTCCGCTTGTCACCCTATGCGCCGGACCACGCCAGAAGACGTTTCATCCGTGCAATCGGCCAGCCGCCGGTTGCCTACATGAATGGCCTTAGAATCGCCTTGGCGGAGCGTCTGATCCGCACTTCCGGTTCAACCGCACCCATTGCCGAGATTGCTTTGCGATCCGGTTTTTATGATGTCGGATATTTCATCCGGATGTTCAGGCGCATGACAGGACAGACGCCTGGCATGGTTAGAAGCCGGTTCACAAACGAATCATCAGGAGGGAATCCATGAAGACTACGAGGAAAATCATCGTCATCATGACGGATACGCAACGCTGGGACATGGTCGGCTGCTATGGCGATCCGGCCATGCATACGCCGAACCTGGACCACCTCGCTGCACAGGGTATGCGATTCGACCGGGCCTACACGACCCAACCGGTCTGCGGACCGGCGCGTTCGGCGCTGTTCACCGGCCTGTACCCCCATTCGACCGGAAGCTGGGCGAACTGCATGCCGCTTGGCGACAATGTGAAGACGATCGGACACCGGCTGTCCGATCAGGGTTTCCATACAGCCTATGTCGGCAAATGGCACCTCGATGGCGGGGACTATTTCGGACTCGGACGCTGCCCGGACGGCTGGGATCCAGCCTACTGGTATGACATGCGCAATTATCTGGATGAATTGACCGACGATGAACGGCTTGCTTCCAGGGAAGTGCGCACCATGCAGAAAACAGAGATTCGGCCGGAGATGACATTCGGACATCGATGCTCGAACCGTGCCATCGATTTTCTCCATCGGCACGGAGATGAGGATTTCCTGCTCGTGGTTTCCTATGACGAACCGCACGATCCCTTTCTGTCGCCGCAGAAGTATGCGGACCTGCACAGAACGCACGATTTGCCCCGGAGTCCGAACCTGCAGGATACGCTGGAGGAGAAGCCTGAACACCAGCGTGTTTGGGCGGGCTCTTCGCTCACAGCGGATCGTACGAACGTCGAAAGATCCTTCCCGGTTTTCCTCGGATGCAACTCCTATGTCGATCAGGAAATCGGCCGGGTGGTGGACGCCATCGATCAATATGCATCGGATGCCCTCGTCCTCTATACGTCGGACCACGGAGACCTGCTGCATGCCCATGCCCTGAATGGAAAAGGACCCGTCGCCTATGAGGAGATCACCCGCATTCCGATGATTGCCAGATGGCCGGGTGTCATTCCAGCCGGAAGTGTCTGTCCCCACCCGGTCTCCCACATCAATGTGGTTCCCACGCTGTTGGAATCGGCCGGTCTGCCTGTTCCGAAGATATTGGAGGGACCGAGTCTCCGAACCACGCTGGCCAATCCGGAAGAGCGGGTCAATCCACGCATCTATCTGGAGTTCAACCGCTACGAGACCGACCATGATGGATTCGGCGGTTTTCAACCGCTCCGCACCACCTTCGACGGACGATACAAACTGACCGTCAACCTATTGGTCACAGATGAATTGTATGACCTGGAAACAGATCCGGATGAGATGGTGAATCTGATCCATTCCCCGGATCACACGGAGATTCGCAATGCGCTTCACGACAGCCTGATCGACTGGATGAACACAACACGGGACCCTTTCCGTGGCTACTACTGGGAACGCCGCCCCTGGCGCGTGGACGCGAAACCGGCGACCTGGGCCCATACGGGCATGACCCGCCAGCGGGAGAACGAGGAGTACGAACCGCGTCAGTTGGACTATGCGACCGGACTGCCCATTCAGGAGGCGGTCAGGAAGAAGTGAGCACGAAAGGTATCGCTGCAGGCAGACGTTCGTGCTCACCAGCGGTTCATGACCTTTTCCGCAAAGCCCAGGAACTTGTCAAGCACGATGACTTTCCCGCTATTGAGCACAGCCTTGCCCGAATACAGACCGAACACCTGATGCTGGTTGGAGCGGATGATTTGAAAGTTGGAATCCGATGCCCGATCCAGCAACGGTTCGAATTTCATCTCGAACCGGCCGTCGCTGCTCGAAAAGCGCCAGGGTGTCATAAAGCCTTTTTCAGGCAAATGAAAGGTTACCTCTTCCAGTTTGTGGGCCTGACCCTTGTAGAACAGCATGTTTTCCGTGGCTGCCGAGGTGTCTCCGAATCCATGGCCGATGTTGAAGCCGAATGATGCCCCGTCGACCAGACCCGAAGCAGACCCCCAGTACCAGGTGTTCTCATAGGTCCAAACGCCGCGGCCCCAATCCAGCACACCGAAAGCCGGTCCCTTGCCGAACCGGAAGACGCGCTCTCCGAAATGCACTTCGCCCGATGCCGCCATGCAGTTGATTTTCTGGTTGTAATAGAACCGGCGATCCTTCTGAAAAGGCGTCGCGATGGCCATCGTATCCAGGGCATCCGGCTGCTGCAGCACGAGAGAACCCTCGACCCACTTGTTGTCATGGAAGTTTTTGATGGATAGGGACAACCGTCTTTCCGTCCCGTTCTTTTCAAATGACAGGCGCATGTCCTTGTGCTCGAAATGCACATCCCCTGCGTGGCTTGTCGGCGGCAGCTTCATTTTGCCAAGTGGGAAAGGCTTCATGATGGATTTTGTCCACTCGCGAGGCTCGGAAAAGTCAAACAGCGTGACGGACCCGAGTCCCAGATAGCCATTGTCTGCAATGGTCAGTGCGATGCCTGCGTTGCCGCCCAGAATGCAGTAATAGTCCCATTCCTTGATGGCGAACCTTGGCGCGCGGATGCGCGTTCGGTCGTATCGCAGCAGCACATCCTTCATCCAGCCGCGCTGTGCCAGGTTTCCTTTTTCGTCCAGCAATTCGCCCGGGTTGGTGATTTCCTTCTGCATGCGTTTTCTCCTTGTTTTCGGCACCTGTTTCCTCAGCGGGATGCTTGATGGCATCCTCTTCCATTGAACCACATTCTGACGGGTTGTCCATTATGAAAGGAGCGTTATGATGAAGAAGCATATCACCCTTTGTAAATGTTACTGGGTCCGGGAGTTTGGCGGGAACGGTTGCTGCGTGAATGAACTGAACGCATGCTTCTGAAGATGCTTTCTTCAAAACGCCATGCGCTTCCAACTGCCTGGTCCTTTTTCCTCTGGAATGCCCAAAATTTCCCTTGCTGTTTTGACATAATATCGATACAGCTCGATGGGGGTCCCGTTCGGAATGCGATGATCCAGTGCAAAGGTGGTCCCCTGGCGCATCATCGGCTGCAGCTTGTACTCCAGTTCCCGTAGAATGGCTGCCTTGTCTTCCCGCAGCACATGCTTGTCGATGCCTCCCTTGATGGAAAATGCGGTCCCATATTTTCGGCGCAATGCCACCGGATCCATGCCTGCAGCCGGCTCGCAGGGATAGAAGCAGTTCACGCCCGCCTCCATGAAGTTTGGAATCACCGCTTCCATATTCCCGTCACTGTCCTGTGAGAACAGCCTTACACCATGGGATTTGCAGGCCTCCCAGACCCCGAGGTAGTACGGAACCAGGAATGCATCCACCTGCTTCGGACCGAATAGGGGTCCGGACTTACCTGCCATGTCCTCATGGACATGAAGGATATCGACCTGCACGACATCCAGAATCCGCTCCAGTACTTTCATCGTGGTGTCCGCGCAGGTGTTGAGCATGTCTTTGATCAATTCCGGTTCATCCGCGCAGGCATAGCAAAGCGCTTCTTCCCCCATGAGTTCGCGTGGGGTATTGAATCCACCGGGGAGGTCCGCCAGAACGATCGCACCGTTTTCACGCGCCTTCACAGCCTCCCGGAGTCGCTGCGGGTTCACGCGGTCTTCGCTGAACTGATAATATGGTTTCAGCAGCAACCAGTCTTCCATGGAGGAAACCGGATGGTCCATCGGCAATGGCAGGGTTGCGGACCGCTTGATGAGTTTCATTGTCCGGCCAAGTCCATCTCTGGTTATCCGGGTCCGACTGTCCTCAGCCAGTACTTGTTCGGCCGGCAGTCCAAACGCACCGGTGGTGCCTCCGCAGCCTGCCGTCTCCACCCAGTCGAAATGAAAGCCGGTCAGATCAACCTCTTCCGGCAAGGCGCCTTGTGCCGTCCATTCCTCGGGCAATCCAACCAGTGGTCCGAAGAGCTCCGACAGCATGGGACGTTCCGCTTCTCCAAAGGTCATCAGATCCATATATTGTTCGCGATGCCACTTCATGTGAAAAATCCTCCCTATCCTTTTCAACATCATACGGCAGCACTGCTCTTGATGGGATGGAGGAAAGGAGGTACCATGGAGAAAACCGACTTCATATTGTCACTTATTTTATACAAGGAGGACCCCGGCCCATGCAGGTTCCCGTTGTGAATGCCGTGGGAAAACGGAAGTGCGACCCTGCTTCCTGGAGAATTCCATGGAGAGCCCTTTCGGACTGGGAGTGGGTGCTGGTCGAGGACGGCGAGGGAACCGTCTGGACGGAAACAGGCGCACATCCGGTTTCCCGGGGCAGTTTGATGCTGTTCTCTCCAGGACTGCGTCATCGCATCGACACTTCGGTTGAGAAGCCCATGCGGTTTTCCTTCGTTCATTTTGACGCACCGGATTGCCTCTCGCTGCCCTTGCAGAGAGGCGAACAGTCATTCGCAGCACAACTGCGCGCAAAGACGCCCGTCATGGAGATAAAGGCATTCGGCAGTTTCGTCCGACTGGTGGAGCGCTTTCATCAAGCACAGAACCGGATCGGCGCTTCCAGGGTACTTCTTCTCGGTGCCTTGCAACTGGAATGGCTGGTTCTGATGAGGGACGAGTTGTCCCAAAGCCCTTCCGGTTTCACTGCATGGCGGCGTCTGGAAAAACTGCGTGCCGCCATTCAAACGAATCCGGGAGCGGACTGGTGTCTGCCGATAATGGCCGCTTGCTGCGGTGTATGTCCGGACACGTTGTCCCGTGATGTCATGGCCTGTACGGGAGAGCGCCCCACCATTGTCCGGGACCGGATACGACTGGAGGAGGTAAAACGGCTGCTGGAAGAAACCTCGCTGACTGTTCAAGAGATCCTTGCCCGCTGTGGCTGGGAAGATCCCTTTTACGGCAGTCGGCGGTTCCGCCAGTTGTGCGGGTGTACACCGACTGGGTGGCGGGAAGGTGAGAACCGGTGTCCATAACCGTTCTTCCTCTCCACTTTTCACCGCCTGTCTGTCCATCATGGTTTTGTGGCACAGCGAACAACCGGTCCTTTTATAGTCATCCCATATAGAAAATGTTCTCCCGATACCGTTTGAGCATTCTGGCATTGTACTCGTCTCCGCCGGGCACGTTGGAACTGACGAACACCGGAGGTTCCACGCCGGCTTCCACCAGCAACACACACGTTTCAAGCACCACCGCATTGAGAACGGCCGCGCCAACGGCCGTGGAGGTCGGCGCGATCCTGCCCATGAACCCATCGATGGTCATGGCGGCATCCCCGTAGTCACCGCAGTTGTCGATGACGACCCCGCACAGCTGATACAGGCTTTTTCCGCAGAGGTGTCGGGAAGGAATGGCGGAAGAGGTCGCCAGATTGGTCAGGCAAATCGTGCGGATGCCTTTTTCGGCTGCGCGCAATGCCATGTCGATCGGAACTGTATTTCGACCGGAAACGGAATGGAGAATCAGCACATCTCCCGATTTGGCAGGGGATTCATCCAGCAGAACCCCTCCATATCCGGGCAGCCTTTCCATTTTGGTGGTCAGGGTAACCGGATCCACATCCAGGGAAACACCAGGTCCGCGAAGCGGATTGATAAGCACAAGTCCACCAGTCCGGTAATATAGTTCCAACGTGCATAACGCTGCATGATTGCATCCGAATGCGAACAGATTGCCGCCTCCGCGCACAGTTTCCGCCATCAAAGCGGCAGCGGCCATGATCTGTGCACCCTGTGTCCGGAGCACCTTGTCAAGTATCTCCTGCACATGGCTGAAATAAGCCCTTGTGTGTTTCCCTTCCATGCTCATCCTCCCTCAATCGGCCAATCTTCGGGTTTTTCAAACCGAAACGCGCCCAGATGCTTTGACATTTGTCTTGTCAGGGTTTCTTCATTCATCCCACATGCAGAAGCCAGAGAGGCTACGGCACCGGCGATCGGGTCATAGGCGGGCCAGCAGATCCGGACTTTCGGACAGGTGGCGTTCATGTGAGATTCGAAGCTTTGGAACATCTGACGGGAACCCTTCCAGGTGCTGCCGCTCAAGGTGATGGCATACGCGGAAATATCCTCGACGGTCGCAGAGACTCTTTCGATCAGGGCTACCATCTGAAGGGCCATGGCATGCCCCGCGGAACGGCAAATGGAAACTGCAGCAGAATCACCCATCCTTGCGGCATCTGCCACCTTGCGGGCAAACGAGGCAACGACGCTCCTTGGATTCGAGGCCGTATATACTTTTTCACACATCTGCCTCATCATATCCGTTCTATGCATCTGCCAATGCGTCAGAAGAAGTTCAAGCAGCAGGGTGCTCTCCCCCCAGCCTTCATGGGCCTTGATTGCGGCCCTGAGCCCCATCTGACCGATGTCGGTGCCCGAACCCTCGTCACCCAGCAGCAATCCCCAGCCTCCGATGACCTCCCGCCGGTTCCCGTCCAGAAAGAAGACATCGCTGCCGGTGCCGGATAGGGCCAGAAACCCGCGCGGTTGTCCCAGCCCTGCCATCAGACCCATCTCTCCTTCGGAAAGGGATTGGATTCGCCCGATCACCGCTTGTTTCCTGAGTATCTCCTCCAGCATCGGCGCTGCGCCCAGAACCATCATGGCAACCCCATCCAGTTCCGTTCCTTCCGGAAGACAGGTCTTCACGGTCTCCTCCATCGTCCGATGAACCTCGGATGCGGGAATGAAGTTCGTGTTCACGCCTGCACCTTCCACAGAGCGGATCACGCGCAGATCGGAATCCACCAGCAGTAGTCTGAGTCTGCTGCCTCCACCGTCTATCCCCAGAAACATGTGTACCTCCAGTTTTCGACCCGTGGCTGACAGCCGGAAAAACAAGGAAGCATCTTTCAATCCGTCACGGAAGCATCTTACAATCCGTCACGGAAGCATCTTTCAATCCGCCACCATGCAGGATAAAGAGGCAGCCGTGAAAGCCTCCAAGAATTCGGCAGGGGGCAGACGGTCCGTAATGATGCCCGTGATTTCAGACCATTTTGCCAACTGCAGGATGCCCCGACCTGAAAACTTCGAGTGATCCGCCATGATATACCGTTCGGTCGCGACTTCCAGCATCGCACGCCGGACGGAGTTCGCCATGCTGCTGTCCATGAGGGCTCCGCGCAGCACATCCAGCGATTTCGGGGATAAAAAAACCTTCGAGGCGTTGATGCCGCGGATGGCGGCCTCTGTCAGAGCGCCGAAGGTGGCATTGTATCTGTGGTGGAATTCTCCGCCAAGCACAATGGTTTGCGTGTTTGACGCCTGTCGGAATACCTCCAGGATATCCATGCTGTTCGTGACGGCGACAATGCGCGGATTGAGGACGGCAAGCTCACGTGACAGATAATAGGACGAATTGCTGCCATCCAGGACGATGATTTCCCCATCCTTCACGAGGGCTGCGGCAGTCTTCGCAATCCTGACCTTTTCCTCAACCATGGAGGTGCTGTATTTTGTGGAGGCCCATAACGTTTCATAGGGCACATCAGAAGTCTCCGCGCCTGTCTCCTGCTTCTTCTCACCCTCCGCCTGAATGGCCATCGCACCACCAAAGCCGCGTCTAATGGTCCCCTCATGGTCCAATCGACTGAGATCCGCACGGATGGTCACTTCGGATACGTTCAACAGACCGCTGAGCTCCGCAACGGTCACATATCCCTTGCTGTTGATCTCGGCCGTAATCCGTGTTCTTCGGTCTATGGGCCTCATGCGTCTCTCCTTCCACATACAGGCATTTCCTGTTCGGTCGTGCAGCAATCAAGTATTTTCCGCGCTCTCCGAGCGGCGACAAGCATCCAGTGCCTCTCCGTGCAATGACAAATACTTGGTACTTCTCCGTTCGACAAACATCCAATGCCTCTAAGTGCTTCATGAAACAGCCTATCGAAAAGGGAAGACGGTGTCAATCATTTGTTTCGCTTTCGAAAATATTTACGTTTTCGATGGTTTGACTTTCGATTTCGTAAATGTTAGAATCTCAAGCAGAGGCATATATCGATCCGATGCCATTGGAATTCAATAAAGGTTCTGAATGCCGTGCAAAAAATCCAG
>JAIFNI010000303.1 GCA_020047785.1 Clostridia bacterium | reverse complement strand
TCGGAATCAGTTTTGCGATGCGGTCTACATCCCCATACGGAATGGCAAGGGCTCTTCCCACATCCCGGACAGCCGCGCGTGCGGCCATGGTGCCGAATGTGATGATCTGCGCGACCCGATCCGACCCATACTTGGCAACGACATAATCAATGACTTCCTGTCTGCGCTCGTAGCAGAAGTCGATGTCGATATCCGGCATGCTGATGCGTTCGGGATTGAGAAAGCGCTCAAAGATGAGATTGTATCGGATCGGGTCCACATTCGTGATGGCCAGGCAGTAGGAAACGATGCTGCCTGCGGCGGAACCACGGCCCGGTCCTACCATGATGCCCTGTTCCCGGGCATATCGGATGAAATCCCACACGATGAGGAAATAATCGACGTAACCCATCTGACGGATGACCGACAATTCGAATGTGGTCCGCTCCAGGTGGCTGTCATCCTCTCCATATCGTCTGCGGTACCCTTCCATCGTGATTTCTTCCAGAAGCTCCGAGGTCGTTTTTTCCCCTTTGATTGGAAAAGCGGGCAAATGGAGTTTTCCGAACGTGAAGGATACATGACACCTGTCGGCGATTTTCTGCGTATTCTCCAGCGCTTCCGGAACATCCGCGAAATGAAGCGCCATCTCTTCCGGTGATTTCAGATACAGCTCATCGGTGTTGATGATGAGCCGGTCTTCGTCCTCGACCGTTTTGCCGGTCTGGATGCAGATCAGGATTTCCTGGGCACGAAAATCGGCCCGGTGTATGTAGTGGACATCGTTCGTGGCGACAAGCGGGATGCCGGTTTCCCGGGAAAGATTCACCAGTTCGCGGTTCACTTCTCGCTGCTCTTCCATCCCATTGTGCTGCAGTTCCAGATAAAAATTTCCTCGTCCCATGATGCGGTCCAGCCGCAGGGCGGTTTTTCTGGCGGTTTCAAGGTCTCCGCGCAGAATTGCGTTCGGCACATCCCCTGCCAGACAGGCGCTGAGGGCGATGATGCCATCATGGTACTTCTCCAGTAAATCCAAATCAATACGCGGTTTGTAATAAAACCCGTCCGTGAAGCCTGTGGAAATGAGCTTCATCAGGTTTCGATAGCCTTCGTTCGTTTCAGCCAGCAGCACAAGATGTCCCTGATCCGAATCCGTCCTGGGATCCCTGTCCAGTCTGGATCTGGCCGCCGTATAGGCCTCGCAGCCGATGATGGGCTGAATGCCGGCATCCCTGCAGGCTTTGTAGAAATCGACCACACCGAAAAGCACGCCATGGTCCGTGATGGCCAGATGCCGCATGCCCATTTCCTTTGCACGGGAAACCAGCGCCGCAATGCGTGCGGCGCCATCCAGCAGGCTGTATTCGGTATGGACATGCAGGTGCGTGAAAGGCACCGTGTTTTCCGCATGGATCATGGATTCATCATAACAGAATCTCCTGCCGCTTACCAGAAGCAAACATACGTTCCTTCATGGGATTCAACATGGAACTGCCTCGGAATCCAATCGAAAAAAGGCGCCCCTGAGGATGAACCTCCGGGACGCCTTCCAAGGCGAAAAAGTAAATAGCCAGCTCTTTTCCTGAAAAATTCAAGGCATGTCCATTGTTTTGCAGGAACCCACCGAAGCCGGTTGTTTTTTCCAGGCCCCAATCGGTAAAATGAAAAATGCAGGCAATTATGAAATCAGTTGACCTTTGCACCGCATTTCGGGCAGAAGGCTGTTTCCTTGGATACTTCGGCTCCGCAGGTGGCGCACTTGGTGGAATCCTTGATTTCCATGACCTTGTTCTTCAACTCTTCCACTTTGGCTTCCATTTCCTGAATCTGGACGCACCATTCCCCAAAACCCTGGTCGTTGCCGTTCTTGAAGTTCAGGAAGACCTGTTCGCCGATTTTCGAAAAAAGGTCCTTCATCTTGTCCTTCTCGGAACTGATCTGGGAATTCAGTTTTGTGATTTCGATTGCATCCTTGCCTTTTTCCGCAACATTTTTCCCAAGTTTCTTCACGTCATCAAAGAATGCCATAAAAATACCTCCCTTGTTCTGGATGTCCGGTTCACTTTCAGCATATCGTTGTTTGCTGAAAAAAGCAACCGGCTCTTCACTTATTTCAAGAGTACCACACAAAGCCGCACCGAAAACGAATCTTCTCCGATTCCGAAGAAACTGTCCTCGCATTCAAGACATGCAGTGCTTCAGAATAAGTGTTCCAATTCATCTACGAAATGGAATGGCAGCATGTCTGAAAAAAGGAGGCTGTCGGCGATGAAAATCATTCTCCCTCGGACACGGGACGTCGAAGCATTCCTCCTGCGGGAAGCCTGATTGGAGAATCCGCGAAAAGAATCATCTGGGGATGCGGAGCGGCATCAATCGGATTCATGTCGGCGTCATACAGGCCTGCCAGCGTCAGCGGGATGATCGGCCCGACCGGAGGCAGACATTCCAGACGGTCCGTCGCATAGAACCGGTTCCGCTGCTCGAGCACAATCCGCCAGCCGCCGGGGACTTCGACAGGTTCCGCAGCGCCGTCCGGCACGATCGCGACAAAATCGGCTCCCCGCACGTAACCGCCGGTTTCCGACTTCTGCGCTTCCGCTCCGGGCTTTCCATCCAGAAACCCTTCCGTGAAGCCGCGATTGCTGACTGAAGCCACTTCCCGTCTCCATCGGGCAAGGTCCTCTTCCCGCCATTCCCCACTCCAGGCGGCATCGATGGCCTCCCGGTAGGCCTTGACGACGGTGGCGGCATAAAAGGCGCTTTTCATGCGGCCTTCGATTTTGAAACTTTGCAGCCCGGCTTTCATCAGCTCGGGAATTCTGCCCAGCAGGCATAAATCTCTTGAGTTGAACAGATAGGTTCCGCGTTCATCCTCGACAACCGGAAACACTTCTCCCGGCCGTTTCTCCTCCACCACACCATATTGCCATCGGCAAGGCTGCGCGCAGTCTCCCCGGTTCGCGTCCCGTCCTGTCAGGTAATTGCTCAGCATGCAGCGACCCGAATAGGACATGCACATGGCACCATGGACGAATGCCTCGAGTTCCAGACTCGCAGGGGTTTCGACCCGTATTTCCGCCATTTCGCCAAGGGAAAGCTCACGTGCCAGAACGATGCGCTTCACGCCGGCCTGATGCCAGAATCTGGCTGAGGCACTGTTTGTGGCATTCGCCTGCGTGCTCAGGTGTATCGGCAGATCCGGGTCGAGTTCACGAATCAGGGACATCACGCCCGGATCCGCCACAATTGCGGCATCCGGCCGGCAGGCCAGTGCTTCCGCAAGATATTCCGGAAGCCCCGACAGATCCGCGTTGTGCGCAAGAATATTGACCGCGAGGTATGCGCTGCGTCCGAGGGAATGCGCATGGGCGATTCCTTCGGACATTTCATCCCGGGTGAAGTTGTCGGCACCGGCACGGAGACCGAATCTGCTTCCCGCAAGATAGACGGCGTCCGCACCAAATCGAAGCGCCGTCTTCAGTTTTTCCAGGTTTCCGGCAGGCGCAAGCAGCTCCGGTTTTCCAACAGGAGCGGGTGGTTCGGACTTCCAATCCAAAGGGGGCCTGTTCGGCATTGCCATCCTGATTCCTTCCTGCGCGACATATTCGGATTCGGTATCACTCTGCTTTCCGGTCGTTTGCATGCATGCTGCATTCCGGTCGTTTGCATGCGACAGCGACACCATCCCCCACGGGAAGGATCGAGGTCTCATACGCCGGATTCCCGCACAGTTCCTTCAGAAACTGGCGGAGTCGGACGGCTATGGTCCTGTGTTTGTGCGGTACAGGGTCTTCCATGATGGAAAGGCCCATGAAAAGCACATTGTCGGCGACCAGGACACCGCCGGAAACCATCAGCCTCGTGCAATGATCGAGATATTCCGGGTATTGGCCTTTTGCTGCATCCATGAAGATCAGATCATACGGGGTCGTCAGACATGGCAGGATCTCCAGGGCATCGCCGCGCAGCAGGTTGATTCGCCCGGACAGTCCGAGCAGACGGAAGTTTTCCTCCGCTTCATCCGCACGCGCCTCATCCATCTCCAACGTGTCGATTCGTCCGCCGTCAGGCTGGCTCATGGCCATCACGGAGGTGGAGTATCCGATTGCCGTTCCGATCTCCAGAATGCGCCCGGGCTGTTTCGCAGCAACCAGAAAACGGAGCAGGGCTGAGGTTTCGGGCCGGCATACCGGGATGTTCCGTTTTCCGGCAGAGCGCTCCATGTCTGCAAGAAAGCCTTCTGCCGGACGCAAGGTCCTTCGCAGAAAGCTTTCCAGAGGTGTCGGGATACCGGTTTCCTGCATGTTCGCTCCGTAGGGGATGGTGCCCTATGCCGAAAAAAAACACCTGATTGCTTTCAGAAAAGACCATGCATGGAGCAGGCTGTTTCTTTCCAAGGCTTATTGACCGCTGACCCCGTATTTCTTCTGGTCGTTCAGGTGGCCGTTGTAGGTTTCATTGTAGATGTTGGTTCCGTCCGGCGTGGCAAAGAAATAGTAATGCTTCGATTCTTCCGGATACAGAGCCGCTTCGATGGCTTCCTTGCGCGGAGAACAAATCGGGCCGGGCATCAGTCCCGGATTCAGGTACGTGTTGTAGGGACTGTCAATTTCCAGATCCTTGTACAGCACGCTGGTTGTGCGTGATTCTCCAGCCATGACGCGGGCATACTGGATGGTCGTGTCGGACTGCAGCAGGGTCAGGTCCTTGCTTTTGAGACGATTGTGGAAGACGGATGAGATTTTTTTCAGATCCGTGGGGTGCAGGGCTTCCATTTCGATGAGCGAGGCCAGTGTGATGATTTCATCCGTCGTCATGCCCAGTTCCTCCGCACGCTTCCGGTCATCATCCGTGTACTGGCGGTTGAACTCATCCAGCATGCGCAGGACAAGCTTCTCCTCATCCCAGCCGGCATCCATCTTGTATGTGTCGGGATACAGGTACCCTTCCAGCGGGTACACGCGCGCTTCCGCCACAACAAGCTCATCCTGGAATGTGAACTGCGTCAGCCGCATCTCACAGAGCTTCAGGAATTTTTCCTTGGTTATCAGTTTCTGGGCAGCCAGCGAATCGGCAAGCTCCAGGACCGTCATGCCTTCCGGAATTCGGATGTCGACCGAAGGATTCTTCAGCGGATCCGACGACAGCCGGAGCATGAGTGCGTATTCATTCATGTCCTTCGTCAGCATGTAACGTCCCGCTTTGTATAGACCATCGAAACCGATCAGCTTCGAAAGGGTCCTGAATTGCTGCACATTCACCTTGTATCCCTTTTCCTTCAGCAACCCGGCGATATCCGCCGTACTGGATCCGTAGGGAATCGTGAACTCAATGCCGCTCTGACCCTGTTCGATGGCTCCGGCCTGGGCTGTTCCATCCGTGATGTATTTGTAGCCGCGTTGGGCAAACGACATGCCGACAACCAGACAAAGCAGGATGAAGATCAGCAGCTTCAGCACGATGAACCGGTTTTTTCTTTTTGGCTTCCGTTCCTGCGGGGCGGCGGCTTTCCGCTGTACGCCCCGGCTTCTGTTTCCCGTCACGTTTCCACCTCGTATGCGGATTCGGGAGGATTCCGGTCGAAATCGTACGCCTTACAGCTTCTTTTCGCGACTCTTCAGCTTGGCACGGGTGTCCGAATCCAGAATCTTCTTGCGGATGCGGATGGATTTTGGTGTGATTTCTACCAATTCGTCATCGGCGATGAATTCCATGCACTGTTCAAGACTCATGTTGATCGGCGGAACCAGACGGAGCGCCTCATCTGTTCCGGAAGCACGCATGTTTGTGATCTGCTTCTTCTTGCAGACATTGATGGTGATGTCCTCTCCGCGGGAACTCTCTCCGACAACCATTCCCTCATAGACGGCGACTCCGGCGCCAAGGAAAAGGGAACCTCGATCCTGCGCGTTGAACAGGCCGTATGCGACGGAATCACCGGCTTCCCAGGCGCACAGGGAGCCACGGAGGCGATTGCGGATATCGCCCTTCCATGGCTGATGTCCGTGGAAGACATGGTTCATGGTACCGTTGCCGCGGGTATCGGTCATGAACTCGGTTCTGTATCCGATCAGACCTCGGGCCGGCAGAATGAAGTCCAACCGGGTGTAGCCGAGGCTGGCATTGTGCATGTTCGTCATTTCCGCCTTGCGGGTGCCGAGTTTCTCCATGATGGCGCCGACATATTCCTCCGGCACATCCACAACGAGGTGTTCCATCGGCTCGTAGGTTTCGCCGTTCTGCTGGATGGTGATGACTTCCGGTTTGGATACCTGGAATTCGTACCCCTGGCGGCGCATGGTCTCGATGAGAACGGAAAGATGAAGCTCGCCGCGTCCGGAGACCTTGAAGCAATCCGCGGAATCGGTTTCCTCGACGCGCATCGAGACATTTGTCTCGACTTCGCGGAAAAGGCGGTCGCGCAGATGGCGGGAGGTGACATAGGTGCCTTCCCGGCCGGCAAACGGGCTGTTGTTGACCATGAACTGCATGCTGATGGTCGGTTCGTCGATGTCGACGAACGCGATGGCTTCCGGACACTCCCGATCGCAGATCGTCTCGCCGATGGTGATGTCGCCGATGCCGGAAACGCAGATGATTTCCCCGATGGAGGCTTCCTGCACGTCAATCCGCTTCAGACCCTGAAACGATTGAAGCACATTGATTTTCACATTCTGCTGCGTTCCGTCGCGCTTCATGACGACCGCCTGCTGATCCCGGCGGATGGTGCCGCGTTCGACGCGTCCGATCGCAACACGGCCGATGAAGTTGTCATACTCCAGGGAAGAAACAAGGAACTGCAGCGGCGCGTTCGGCTTGCCTTCCGGCGGCGGCACGTTCTTCATGATGCACTCGAAGAGCGGAAGAAGATTTTCTCTCGGCTCATCCAGTTGATTCATGGCATACCCTTCACGGGAGGAAGCATAAATGACAGGAAAATCAAGCGCGTCATCATCTGCGCCAAGTTCGACGAACAGGTCGAAAATTTCATTGATGACGTCATCCGGGCGCGCATCCTTGCGATCGATCTTGTTGATGACCACGATTGGCTTCAGATGGAGGGCGAGTGCCTTGCGCAGCACGAAGCGGGTCTGGGGCATGGCCCCTTCAAAGGCGTCGACCAGCAGGAGTACGCCATCCACCATTTTGAGGACACGCTCCACTTCGCCGCCGAAGTCGGCATGACCGGGCGTATCGACGATGTTGATATGGGTTTCGCCGTAATAGACGGCTGTATTCTTCGAGAGAATGGTGATGCCCTTCTCCCGTTCAAGGTCATTGGAGTCCATGACGCGTTCGGTCAGTTTCTCGTTGGAACGGAAGATGCCGCTCTGGCGGAGGAGCATGTCGACAAGGGTCGTCTTGCCGTGATCGACGTGCGCGATGATGGCTACGTTCCTGATGTTCTCCCTAATGGTATTCACAGTTATCACCCTTCTGTCTGCTGGCTGCCCGTGGACGGCTGTCCCAGCCCGTTCAGGAATACCCGGTTCCTGATATCCC
>JAIFNI010000020.1 GCA_020047785.1 Clostridia bacterium | reverse complement strand
GATGGCGAAACCTTTGACATCCCGGCTGTTGCGATCGGGCTCCGCATCGAGGATGAAGCACTGATGAAGCTGCTTCGGGACAATGTTCCCCAAAGTGCCTGGACTCGGATGATGAATTCTTATTCCGCTCCCGATTCCGAGGACGGCAAGCCGATTCCGCTCCCTCTTGCACTGGATGATGCCGCTCTGAAGTCGGTCCTGAAGACGATTGCGTCAGAATGGGACCGAGTTCCTGTCGATGCGGCAGCCAGGCTGGACGGCGATTCTTTCCTCATCGAACCCGAAGTGACCGGGCGCAATCTTGAAATCGACGTGATGGCCGCGTTCCTGTCTGAACAGATGGCGGCGGGAACGGTCCTGCAGGATGGCGTTTTGACCATCGATCCCGGTCTGTTTCCTCCATCCTGGTCGAAACGGAATGTACCGCATGCAACCGCGGCCATCCTGGAGACAATGGTACAGGTCGGAACTGCGGAAATCCCGATGGCACATGGATTTGGCAAAGATGCGGCGGTTGCGGCGGAAACGATGGGGAACCATCTCCTCGACCCCGGGTCCGAACTGGATATGTTGACCTGGCTTGAGCCGGCCAACCGGGACTTTTCATCCGAGGACAGTCCCTCGCGTGCGGCATCTGCCGTCCATGCGGCTGTTCTGGCCGTGCCCGGCGTGTCGGTTCTGGAGCGCCATCCTGCCCCGTATGCGACTGATTATGCACCCCCGGGGCAGGAAGCGGTCATTGGCGGAGAGACCGGCAATCTTGTCATCCGGAATGATCTGGACACTCCGATTCTGCTGTTGACATCAGAGAATGGAGAAACCCTTCGTGTAAGCGTGTTCAAAGAGCCTTCCGGCGTTTCAGCCACTGTCTTCTCCGATGTTTTTGAAACCACGGAACCGCCAACCATCTTCAGCATGACCCGGGACCTGCCCCCGGGAGAAACGCGTGTAATCGCCCAGGGAAGCGCCGGGTTGAAAGTCCATGTATACAGGCTGGACGGCACGTTGAAGCACCTGCTTCATTCTGATGATTATCCGCCTCAGAACAGGATCCTCGAGATGGGAATGGAAAGATCTTCAGGAGCGGTCAGCTCCGGAAAGTAACCGACCTGTGGAAAAGCTGCTTGCATGAAAAGGCGGTTCCCGGCTTTTGGAGCGAAATCTTTTCGTATTTATTTCCATTTGGTGTCTGATTGTATTGCCGATCGGGTTGGTATAAACTACAGGGGTCGTGCGTTATGTTCTGCATGGCTTACCCAATGCGGAGGGAACAACATGGAAGCGGTCATCCAGCGCATCATCGAACTTGAGGAACGGGCAAGGCAAATTGTCGCCGAGGGCCAGGAGGAGGAACACCTCATCCTCCAAAAGGGCGAAGCCGAAATCCAGGAGATGGCCGCACACATCCACCAGATGTCCGAGACAAAGATCGGCCAGTTGAAAGGCCGCACCCAATACGAGTCGGACGATCGCATCATCCGCATCTATCAGGACACGGCCATGAAGATGCGTTTGATGGAAGAACAGGCTGAGCAGGACCAGGCGTGCTGGGAAGAGGAAATCTTCACGCGGATCGTCGGAAGGTGAATGTATGGCTGCGGTAGCGAAGTACAGCGCCCTCGCCGGCAAGACGCGGGCCATGTTCGGTCATATACTCAAGGCGGCGGATTATTCGGAACTCATGCGCCAGGAAAGCGTGGGCGGCATTGCCGGCTACCTGAAGGCGCATACCCACTATGCACCGGACCTTGCCGAAACGGATGAGGGGTCCATTCATCGCGGACGTCTTGAAAACCTGTTGAAACGTGGCCTGATGAAGGATTATGAAAAGCTTGCCGTGTTTTCGCAGGGGAATCTCAGAGGCTTTGTCCGCACGGTGTACAAGAAGCATGAGATAGAATCGCTCAAACTGCTGTTCCGGGCATTTGTCGCCGGAAGCGTCTCTCCGGAGACCCTGGAGGAATCCCTTCTCTTTCTTTCCCGCTACGACCGACTGAATATCCCGAAACTGGCACTTTCCAAGAATGCAACCGAGTTTGTCGGAAACCTGCAGGGAACCGAATATTATCGCCATCTGCGGCCCTATCTGGGCGATTCCGGCACGTTCCCGCTGTTCCAGATCGAAATGGCGCTGGATTCCTATTACTACGGGAATATCGAAAGGTATCTCCGACGCAGTTTCGACGGGGAGGACGGCGCGATTGCAAAAGCCTTGTATGGCACGGAAATCGATCTGTTCAATCTGATGGTGGTCTACCGATGCAAGGTGTTCTACCATCTGGATCGGGATCTGATCAACAGTTACTGGGTTGAAAACCGCCATCGCCTGTCTGCGGAAGTGCACGCGCAGCTGCTTGATGCACCGGACCGAGAGGCGTTGCTCGCCATCATCGGACAAACCCCCTATCGGGAGATCTTCAAGGGTGAGGACGAACGTTTTTTTGACATGAGCGTGTTGGAGTGGCTGTACAGACAGCACTACCAGATGTTCCAGCATCAAGTTTTCACGGTTGCCTGCCTGCTTTCCTATCTGCGCATTCGGGAAGTCGAACTGCGCAATCTCATATCCCTGATTGAATGCGTCCGGTACAAGTTGCCCGAAGATCAGCTCCTCCGCTATCTTGTCGGCATGAAGCCCCCTGAAGGGGATTGAAGATGCCTGCTGCCGGCCGCACGGCATCGTGCGGCCGGGACATGGAAGGGAAGTGATTTGACACATGGCTGTCCAGGCTATGAAATTCGTCAGCATGGTTGGACCTGTCGCCGTATTTGATGCGTTTGTGCTGAAATATGTCCTCAACAGCGGCATCCAGCTGGAACGATCCTATTCCGCGCTGAAATTGCGGGGTCTTGAACCCTACAACGAGGAAAACCGGTATGAGCCGATGCTCAAACGGATGCGCGGTCTGAACGATTTCATGGGAGCCCGGGTCGATGCGTACAATCGGGCGCAGATCGATGAGCATGTCCTCACCGGGTTCGATCCGGCAGGTGTTTCGACCTGGCTTGACAGCATCGAAGACCATCTGCGCGCACACCGGCAGAACAAGGAGAGGCTGAGTCTTGCCATCCTGAATGCGGAGCAGACGGTGCAGCAAATCCAGCCGCTGGCTGCATTGGACGTCGATGTGGACGCCATGTTCCATGTCGATTTCATGAAATTCAGGTTCGGCCGCATGCCCAGGGATACCTTCCTCAAGCAGAAACAGAATTTTGAAGCCCTGGATGTCATCGTCATTCCCACGACCGAGGAGGACAATGATATCTGGTTGTCCTATTTCACTCCTGCACCACTTGGTCCGAAAATCGACAGTGTTTTCGGCGCACTCGGCTTCGTGCGGGTCCATATCAGCGAGGCCGTGCATGGAACTTCGGCGGAGGCATTGTCCGGACTCACCGCCGAACTGCGGGCCCTGCAGCTTGAACTGAAGGAAGCGGAAGCCGCGCTGGCCCGTTGGCTTGATACGGAGCGCGATGCGTTCCGGCTCATGATGAACCGGCTTGTCTACCTGTCGAAGGCCTGTGAAATCAAGAACGAATGCGCCCACACGCGGGATGTATTCCACATTGTGGGATGGATGCCGGTGGAATCCTTCCAAAGACTCCAGCAGGTTGTGGACCCCATGGACGGTGTGCTGATCGACAGCGAAGACCCGGAACATGTCGCGCATTCCACACCGCCCACGATTCTGCGGAACGGCCGGTTCTTCAAACCGTTTGAGAGCATTGTCACCATGTATGGACTGCCGTCGCATGACGAAATGGATCCGACGAAGTTTGTCACATTCACCTTCATCCTCATGTTCGGATTCATGTTCGGGGATGTGGGACAAGGCATCCTCATTGCGTTGCTCGGTGCGTTTCTGTTTCTGCGCAAGAGCATGCTCGGCGGCGTCATGATGTATGCCGGCATGTCCTCCACGGTGTTCGGGTTCCTGTACGGAAGCGTGTTCGGCAACGAGGAAGTCCTGCATGCCGCCTGGCTGAGTCCCATCGAAACGGCGGACAACATCAATACCCTCATGATCGTCGCCATCGGGTACGGTGCCTTCATCGTACTGGTCAGCATGGGCTTTTCCATGTACAATGCCATCCGGAACCACGAGTGGGGAAAACTCCTCTTCGATCGGAACGGATTGGCCGGACTTCTGTTCTATGGCGGCATCCTGGGCGTTGTGACGAACGGTGTCCTCACCGGAAACATGAATTTTTCCATCCTTGTAATCCTCATCATCGTCATTCTGCCACTGGTCCTGATGCTGCTGAAGGAACCGCTGGAGCATCTTCTGGAGAAAAAGAGGCCACTGTTTCCGGCTGAGAAAGGCATGTTCTTCACCGAAGCGGGTTTTGAACTTTTTGAAACCATTCTCGGCTTCATCAGCAACACCATTTCCTTCATCCGCATCAGTGCGTTTGCGATGAACCATGCGGGATTCTCCCTCGCGATCTGGACGCTCTATCACATGATGGAAGGTTCGGCCGGCGGCATCATCACCCTCATATTCGGGAACCTGCTGATCATGGTGCTGGAGGGGATGATAGTCGGCATTCAGTGCCTGCGTCTCGAATTCTATGAATCGTTCGGTCGGTTTTACCGCGGAGAGGGATATGCCTTCCAACCCTTGCGCATCCTGGAGGAAAATCCTCCGGATGCACCGGGCATCGGCAAGGCATGATGCATCCATGCAGGGAAGCAAGGCATGATGCATCCATGCAGGGAAAAAGTCAATGAAGTCGGCCACGGGCGGCCTGTCCGCTTGAGATAAATGGCATGGAGAAGGACGGAGGTAGGTCAAATGGAATTCGTTATGGTGATTGCGTTGGGTCTGGTCATGAGCGCGATAGGACTGGGTCTGGCCGTTGTCGGCCGCAAGGTGAACGGACAGAACGCAAAGAAACTGCTCGGAATGAATGTCATCTCCCTGTTCGGCATGCTGGCTGTTGCAACCGTGGTCCTTGTGGCCGGCGGAATTGATGCGTTTGCAGCCGAAACTGCCGCAACGGCTTCCTCGGACGGACTCCGGTTCATCGGAGCGGCGCTTTCAACCGGGCTTGCCTGCATTGGCGCCGGCATCGCGGTCGCATCCACGGGCTCCGCCGCCATCGGCGCCATCAGTGAGGATCCACGCCTGCTCGGCCGTACCATCATCTTCGTGGGCCTTGCAGAGGGAATTGCCATCTACGGCATGATCATCACGATCCTGATTCTGAACCGTTGACGGGATAGCGCCAATGGACGGATGTTTTCCGGAATGACGGAAAAATTGCGTCGATTGCCGGCAGAATGAAGGGCCGGTCATGCAGGCGGCAGATTTGCAAAGCGGGCCGCAGCTGGCGGGAGGAGAGACCGGACATGAAGATGTTCCTGATCAGCGACAATGTGGATACAAGGACAGGCATGCGTCTGGCCGGCGTCGACGGGGTCGTCGTGCACGAGCGTGAGGAAATCGTCGATGCGCTCAAGCAGGCTGTTTCAGACTCGGAGATCGGTGTGGTGCTCATCACGGAGCTTCTGGTGCAGCGGGTTCCGGACATCATCCGGACGATCAAGCTCAACAACGCACTGCCGCTGCTTGTCGAGATTCCGGACCGGCATGGAACACGCAGGCCGGCTGACTACATCATGCAGCATGTGTCGGAAGCCATCGGCCTGAAGCTGTAATCCGGCAGGACCGGGACAAGGGGTGAGAACGGATGGACAGGACGGAAGAAAAACTGCAGACATTTACGGCGATCGTCCTCAAGGAAGCGGCCCGCAGGAAACAGGAGATCATCGAAAAAGCGGAGGCCGCCCGTCGGGAAATGGTCGAGTCCAATGAGTTGAAACTGCTCAAGGACGCGCACGAAGCCATTCAGGATTCGCTGCGCAGCATGGGGCGGGCATCCAACGAGGAGGTCTCCCGTACCATTCTTGAAAGCAAACAGGCCCTGTTTACCCGACGAGAGGAAATCATTGCCGCCGTATTCAAAAACGTGTCCGCCAGGCTGATGGACTTCCACAGAACGCCTGCCTATGCGGAGTATTTGGCACGCCTCGTCCGACAGGGCTACGAGGAACTTGGCGATGGTGATATCCGTGTGATGGTGGACGAGGAAGACCTTGAATTGGCTGCCGGCCTTCAGAGCAGCATCGACAGATCCTTCGCAATCGAGGATTCGCCTGACGCGCTGCAGGGAGGATGCCTGTTCATCAATCGGACAACGGGCCGCATGTGTGATTTTTCCATGACCAGACAGCTTGAAAACGAGAAACATGCTTTCCTGGAACGATATGACCTGAGCCTTGACGGTTGAACGGACGTAAATCCGCCCATGCAGCCGGAGGAGCCCCAAACCCGGCCGGACGGATTCAGGCCGGCACCACGGAAAAGACAACGAGGTCTGCAGATGCGCCGCAGGCACTCCCGTTGGCCCGAAGACACGAGCGCGCATATTCTGGCAGATGAAGGTGATGGAATGAGTATTGCGACACATGGCGAGATTTATGGCATCAACGGTCCGGTTGTCCAGGTTCGGGGGAATCATCCGTTCAAGATGCTGGAAATGGTCCGGGTCGGGAATGAGCAGCTGATCGGCGAGGTCATCCGCGTTCTCGATACCGAGGCAATCGTCCAGGTATACGAGAACACGACAGGCCTCAAACCCGGAGAGCCTGTCGTTTCGACGGGCAAGCCTCTGACGATCCGCCTTGGGCCGGGCATCATCGGAAACATCTTCGACGGCATCCAGCGACCGCTGGAGCGAATGGCCAGGGAACAGGGCCCCTTCATCAAGCGGGGAACACAGGCGGAAAACCTGGATGTCGCGCGATTGTGGGATGTCGTCATCACCGCCCGTCCGGGTGATGTGGTGAAACCTGGCCAGGTCATCGCCACGGTGAAGGAGACGGATGCGGTCCTGCACAAAATCATGGTGCCGCCGGGCATCGAGGGTATGGTGACGGATACGGCCATCGACGGCAAGTATCCGATCGACAAGACCATTGTACGCCTGGCCAGCGGCAAGCAGGTCCACAACCTGACGCTCGTTCAGGAATGGCCGGTCCGCGAGCCCAGACCCTATGCGATGCGGAAGCCGCTCAATGAGCCCCTTGTCACAGGCCAACGCGTCATCGACACGCTTTTTCCCATTGCGAAAGGCGGCACGGCCGCAATACCAGGCGGTTTCGGCACAGGGAAGACCCTCACCCAGCATCAGCTGGCGAAATGGTCGAATGCCGACATCATCGTGTATATCGGCTGCGGCGAGCGGGGCAATGAAATCACCGAAGTGCTCGAGGAATTTCCGAAGCTCATCGACCCGCGCAGCGGACAGGCTCTCATGAACAGGACGGTGCTGATTGCCAATACTTCCAATATGCCGGTTGCGGCCCGTGAAGCGTCCATCTACACCGGCATCACGCTGGCGGAATACTATCGGGACATGGGTTACGACGTGGCCATCATGGCCGACTCCACGTCCCGGTGGGCGGAAGCGTTGCGGGAAATTTCCGGACGACTGGAGGAAATGCCTGCCGAAGAAGGGTT
>JAIFNI010000257.1 GCA_020047785.1 Clostridia bacterium | reverse complement strand
CAGGGGTTCCAATCCCTTTTCGCGGGCAATTGACGCTCGTGTGCGGCGTTTGGGGCGGAACGGACGGTAAAGATCTTCGATTTCAGCCAATGTCTCCGCTTTGGCCAGCGCAGCCGCGAATGCCTCGGTGGTTTTTCCCTGTTCCTCCACCAGGCGGCCGACTTCGGCACGACGGGCTTCCAGATTGCGCAGGAACTGCAGGCGATCCGCCAGTTCCCGGAGGACCTGGTCGTCGATGGAGCCGGTCATTTCCTTGCGGTACCGCGCGATGAAGGGAATGGTGTTGCCCGCATCAATCAGCTCGACGATGCTTTCCACATGCTTCAGGTTGAGGTTGAGCTCTCCGGCCAGTTTTTGCTGAAGGGTCATGTCATTTACTCCTTTTTTCCATCCAACGCCGCAGATCCCGAATCATGGGCAGGTCCGGCGGATGAATCTCCTCTTCGGCTGGAAAGGCCTCCAGCGCGAAGAATCTTGCATCCAGGCATTCTTCCGGATCCACCGTCAGAACCCCGGAATATCGCGTACAGGCAAACGTCGCGGCGATCACATAGACTTCATGTCCGTTGGGATATATATAGTGCTGACTCTCTCCGGAATAGACATTCAGCATCTCAAGATTTTCCGGAATCAAACCGACCTCCTCAAGCGCTTCACGCCGGACAGTATCCTCAAAGGTTTCCCCGAGTTCCATCGAACCGCCGGTACCGGCCCAGAGGCCGTTGTCCCGTCGGCGCTGCAGCAGGGCACGGTTTTCGGCATCAATGAAGAATACTCCGGCGCCCGGCATGAAAAGAGGCGCATTTCCGACATGCTCTCTCAAGTCCAGGATATAACCCATATCATGACGCCTCCATCCCGATGTGCCGAGCACGTTGCAGCAGCTCCGCTGCGGCAGCCAAAGCCATTATACCACAGGCGGCTGGCTGGACTGAAAGAGGACCTTCCTGAATGGTCGCCGCAGGCGGCTGGACTGAAAATGGACCTTCCTGAATGGTCGCCGCAGGAGGGCAGAACCGTCATGGATATCGCATCCGTCCAACATCAGGTCGCTTTCCTGTTTTTTTCCCATTTTTGGTGCATAGGTTCTTCCTTCTTCGCGTATGCGTATAATATAATGAGTATCTGAAACAGGAAGCCGATGCCAAAGGAATCCTGCATAAAAACTCGTTGAAACGAGTTTTTACACGAGAATCAATCATAGAATCAGGCAGCGAAAGGATGGCCATTGAAATGAAACAAATCAATCCATCATGTCTACTATTTCGGATGCAAGCCAAGACGCCCGGCAAAACAAATCTTCCCTGCCGGTTGACCGCGATCCTGCTCTGTCTCCTGCTTGTTCTGTCATTCGCCGCTTGCGGGCGGACAGCATCGGAAAACGGCATGAGCTCCGACGCTGCATCCGATCAGCAGGAGACCGGGGAAGCCAGTCCGTCGGAAGAAGCCGTCGAGTCCGAGGAAGCCAGTCCGTCCGAGGAAGCGGCTGAACCGGAAGAAAGCGGGGAAGCCTCAGCAGAAGCATCCGAGGAAGACGGTTCCGACAGCAGCGAAAACAGCGGACTCGGCCCGATCGTCCCATGGCCGGACAGTGCGCCGAAAAGCGTCCCGGAACTGAAGAATGCGAACATCACGGCGGTGATCCCCTCTTCAGGCAGTCTCACCATGATGTTCGAAACAAACGACATGGACCTGATCAAGGCATATGTCGAAGAACTCGGGAAGGCCGGTTTTGAACAGAGCAGTCTGAGCGAAAACAAATTCGGTCTGGACTACTATGGCACCAAGGATGGCGTATCCGTGTTCATCAACTTCATTGCAGGTGGATTAAGCAAGTTGGCCATCGAATCCTGATGACCGAACCTTCGACCGATCCTTTGGAAACCGGCCAGATGGAATGCCATCAGGCCGGTTTTTTATGCAGGAAAAGTCCCTGATACCAGCAATTTCATGCCACCAGACTGCCCAGCCAGATCAACAGACCCATCAGCACGATATAGACTGCGGCATACCGGATCGTGCTTCGGAAGATTCTTCCTTCCATTCCGTTCAGTCCGGCTGCCGCTGTTGCGACGGCAATGCTCTGCGGCGAGATCATTTTCCCCGCTGTCGCACCCGCCGTGTTTGCGGAAGCGAGCCAGACCGGAGAAACGCCGATATTCTGCGCGACCTGCGTCTGCAGCGCACCGAAAAGGACATTGGACGAGGTGTCGCTTCCGGTCATGAAAGTGCCCAGCATGCCGATGAACGGGGATATCAGCGGGAACATGGGACCGGTCGCGGCAGCGAGCGCCATGGCCAATTCCCTGACCATGCCGCTGTAACCCATGACTTTCGCCAGGGCAACGATGCCGATGACGGTCACCATGGAGCGCCACATCTGAACAACCGTGTCCCGGAATGTTGTCAGCAGAAAGATGGGTTTCAACCCCTGAAGCAGGGAGCCGATCACGGCAGCGACAAATATCAGGGTTCCGGGTGTCGACAGCCACCGGATGACCAGCGGGCTGCCACCGGTGCCCGGATAGGGGTGCAGGGTGGTCGCCACTTTGCCGAGACGGGCGGCGAACGAGGGAAACAAGGGACTGGCGGTCAGGATGAACAGGATAAGAAGCAGGTACGGAAGCCAGGGCATCAGGAATCCGATCAGCCCTTTTTTTGTCGCCCATCCGGCCATATGTTCCGTTCCGGACATCGCCGGCATCTCCGTTTTCGATCCGGAAGTCGCCGGCGTCTCTGCTTTCGTTCCGGATCCCTCCGGAATCGTTGGTCCCGTTCCGGCCGTCGCTGGTTGCTTCTCGTCCGGACCCTTTACCGGAAACCGGCGTGTCCAAAGAACAAGGGCTCCCATCGCAGCCAGACTCCCCAGCAGGGTCGGGAGCATCTCCCCGAGAAACCTTGCCGCGAACAGGTGCGGCAGGACGAAGGCAATGCCCGATACCGAAGCGGGACCCCACATGCCCTTCATGCCTGTCAGGCCCTTCATCCCCATTTTGGTTCTGGCAGTCACTAGCACCAGAACGAACGGCATGCATACAATCAGCGGGGCCAGCTGCAAAGCGATGGTCCATGTCAGCTCGGGTGCGGGAAGCTCCGTCACGCGCGCCAGTGTTGTGATGGCGATGCCCACTGCACCGAATGCCGTCGGTACGGTGTTGGCCAGCAGGCAGATCGTGGCGGCGAACAGCGGACTGAATCCCAGCAGGATGAGGATGCCGGCGGGGATCGCCACCGAGGTGCCGTATCCGGAAACCGCTTCCAGAAAACCGCCGAATCCCCAGGCCAGGAGCAGCACCTGGATGCGCGGGTCGGTGCCCACACCGGCCAGTTGCGCTTGAATGATTTTCATGGCGCCGGTCCGAAGGGTCAGTTTATATGTATAGATGGCGGCGAGAATGACCCAAAGAATCGGAATCAGCCCGAACAAGGTCCCTTCAAGCGAGGCGCCCGCCACATCGGCCGGCCGTTGGCTGAAAACAGTCAGGGCAATCAGTACCGCCAGCATCCAGGTGGTCAAGGCCGCCGTATGGGCCCGAAGACGCGACGTGCCCAGGGTGAAGACAAGCCAGAGGATGGGAAGAACCGCCGCCAACTGCCGGAGCACGGCGGTTGCTTCATGGTTTCCGTTCAACATGGGCACCTCCTGCATGCAAAGAGCGGGGATGTGTGCACATCCTCGCTCCTTCCCATGATAGCACACGAAATCCATTCCGACAAACCAGGAACCATATTGTGCGTCAGGTTCTCAGCCCATGGTTCCCGCATGCCGGCAAGCCGGTGCCTGTTCTCCCTACCACCACAGCTCCGGCAGAATCTCCTGTTGCCGCTTACACATCTCGTCAATGAGCGCCACCGCGTTGTGATAGTTTGAAATGGTCGGATCGATCAGCATGGCCTGAAGCAGTTTATTCCGTGATTTCTCCGCATAGGCTTCGATCAGCAGACTGTGAATGGCGCCTTGCTGGGCGATCATCGCCGTCACAGCCGTCGGGAGCGGTGCCGTATGGACGGGATGAATGCCCGTTCCATCCACCAGGGCCGGCAGTTCAACCGCCATGCCTTCCGGCAGACCTGGCACATATCCCCGGTTTGCCATGTTCACCGCCCCGATGCGGGCCGGCCGGTTGAACGCGATGGCTTCGGCAATCGGAATGCCGTACTCGTTCGAGACAGACAGACCGCGTTTCTCGAAACTGAAGGACTGGACAAATCCGGGGTCCCCGGCAAAAGGTTTTTGTTCGGGGAAAAGCGGCCTTGAAGTCGGGTTTGAGGAGAAGGAATAGACGAATTCCGGCAGTCTTCCGTCCTGCCACGGATCATGTTCCGCCGGATCAAAAAAGTATTGAATCTTTGTGCTGGCCAACATTTCATCGCTCCAGGCCAAGTATTCGCCGATGTGATTCGTTCCCGGATAGGGCCACAGGCCGAAGGTCCGGAACATCAGCCGGGACAGACCGAATTCATCCCAGTGCGCCAGCCAGTCGATCGACCGTTCCTTTTCGCGCAGCAGCGGGTACAGGTCCATCCCGTCCGATTTTCGCGTCACCCGGGTGAACCAGCCGAAGTGGTTCAGACCCACGGCTTCCGCCTCGATCTCCTCCTTCGGCATCTGCAGGAACTCGGACAACTGGTCCATCCCCATCTGTTCGCCGTGACACAGCCCGACCACCTTGACGCGGGTCAGTCTGGAAATCGCCTCCACCAGTTTCGCTTCCGGGTTCGTGTAGTTGAGCAGCCAGGCGTCGGGACAGACCCGCTCCATCGTCCGGGCAATCTCCAGCATGGGGCCAAGATTGCGCAGCATATGGAACATGCCGCCCGGACCGCCGTTTTCCCCATACACCTGACGGAAACCATAACGTCTCGGGATATGGAAGTCCATGGACCACCATTTGTATCGATCCTTCTCGATGGCGGTCACGACAAAATCAGCCCCTTCCAGCGCCTCCGCCAGATTCGTGGTGGCCATAAGGCTGATTTTCCTGCCGATGGACGTTGCCGCCTCCCGGCAGAAGGACTCGCTGACCCGAAGCGCTTCCTCGGCGATGTCCATCAGGGAAATCGACAGCGCCACTTCGGAAAAGGAGCGGTTCAACAGAATGTCGGACAGGGTGGCGGGGCAGAACGAGACGCTGCCTGCGCCGATGATGGCGAACTTGAATCGATTTTTCATGGGGTCCTCCTCCGGATTCATCCTTTCTCACCACCAGGCATCACACCGACTGTGGGTATCAACCTCGCCATATCCGACAATTTTCTCATATGCCTCCCGAATGCCAGTCATACGAAATGAAACTACTCGTACCGCAATGACTCAATCGGGTCCAGATCCGCCGCCCTTTTCGCCGGATAAACCCCGAAACCCAGTCCAAGGACCAAAGAAAACAGGAAAGCCATCACCACAAGCGGCAGATTCACCACCGGTGGAATCTTGATGACCGCCGAGATGATGGAACCCGCCGCGACCCCCATCGCAATGCCGATGCCGCCGGAAATGCCCGTCATGAGGACAGCCTCGGCCACGAACTGCAGCACGATGTCCCTTTTCCTTGCGCCAAGCGCCTTGCGGACACCGATTTCCCTGGTGCGTTCCGTCACGGAAACCAGCAGAATGTTCACAATGCCGATCCCCCCCACGGCCAGCGTCACAGCCGCGATGATGCCGAGTGCGATCTGAATCATGGCGAGAATGTTGTTGAGCTGGGTCAGCACATCATCCGAACTGTTCGCATTGTAGGCTTCCTTCACGCCATGAACGAATTCCAACGCACGCACGGCACTCAGTCCGGCCTGCTTCAGATCGTCATTGTCGCGCATCACAATGCGGATTTCCGTCAAGGACTTGCTGCCGGCAAGTTCCTGGGCTGTGGTCAGCGGCAGATGGACCGTCACAGGGGCCTCATCGCCGAACATGCTCGTGAGCGAGTCGATCTGGCTGTCGATAATCCCGATGACCATCAGAGACGCGGTCGCGCCGGACCTGGCCTTGAACACAAACTTCTCGCCCACCACATTTGTCTTTCGGAACACCTGATACGCAAGTGACGCGCTGATCAGGCACACCTTGGCGCGCGATTTCACATCCCCCTCGCTGATGTACCGCCCCGACACGATATCCATGGATGTCTGGTCCTTTGCGACAGGAATCGCCCCATTGAAGAGAATCATGCGCGTCTTTGTCCCGATGCGGATCGAACCGCCCCTGCCGCTGTAATAGGGTGCGATGCTCTTCAATTCAGGCAGGGCGTCCTGAATGATGGACACATCATTCATCTCCATGTCGTCGACAGGACCGCCGTTTCGGGTGCTGATGCCGATCGTGTTCGAGCCGATCTTCTCGAATTCTGCGTTCACATAGGACTTGATGGCATTCCCGGTGGCCACGATGGCGATGATCGAAAATACGCCCATGATGATGCCGAGCATTGTGAGGAAGGAACGAAGCTTGTTGCCGAGAAGACTTTCCATCGACTGCTTGAATATCTCGTAGAAGCTCATGGGCCCATCCCTCCGAAGAATCCGCCCTTTTCACCGGTCACGCGCACCTTCATGCCGTCCTTCAGGGTGAGAGGCGGATTCAGAATGAGTGTCTCCCCTCCGGACAGTCCGTCCGTCACTTCAATATCCAGCTCCGCGGTGATGCCGAGCTGAATCGGCGTGATGACGGCGATGCCGTTGATGAATTGGAACACGGCTGTTTTTCCGTTTTCGTCTTCCGTCAGCATGGCATACCGGATGACAGGGACATCGGTTCTCGTATCCGTGACGATGTCGGCCGTGACGGTCAGACCGGGTCTGAGACCTTCCGGCGGATCGGTAATCGTCACGGTTGCCTGCACGACGGTCTCATCCCCCGTACTGCTGCGTACGACGGTCGCAACGGAGGAGATGCCGGTGATGACGCCCGCCACGCGCAGCGACTCGTCGATGCCGTCTCCGGTAATCCCGACCATCTGTCCGAGTTTGACCCGACCGGATTCGACTTCCTTCACTTCCGCCTTCACTTCGAGCGTCGCCAGATCGGAGATGCGGTAGGCAGGCTGCATGGAAGTGAGGGATACGCCTTCGACCGCATTCATGACCGTGATGATCCCATCCATCGGACTGACGATGGCCGATTCCACCTTGGCCAGACGATCTTCCAGCGTCTTCACGTTCAGCGCCTGAAGCTTGAGCATGTTTTCCTGCGTGGCGATGTCCAGCACCCGCTGGTCATCTGACTTTCCATTGTTGGTCCGGCTGTTCGCCAGATTCGCCTGCGCGGAGGAGAGGCTGATCTCCGAAAGGGAAACCCTGCTCTGCGCATCCTGCCAGGCCCGCTCATACCGGAGGAATTCCGAATCGGAAATCGCCCCCGTATCATGCAGCTTTTTGTTCGTGTCATAATCCGCCTTCGTCCTTGCCAGGCTGCTTCTGTCTGAAACCAGCATGGTTTCCGCTTGTCTGACCGCCAGCTGGAGAGACTCCAGGCTCTGCGTATTCCCGATGTCCCGAACACGCTTCAGTGTCAGTTCCTGACTGTCACGGTTCAGGCGGGCCTGCTCCA
>JAIFNI010000196.1 GCA_020047785.1 Clostridia bacterium | reverse complement strand
GCATGCTGCCGAGTTCCAGCGCCTTTTCATAAACAGGCTTCCCGCTCCAGCCGATTTCATCCGGCGTGATGTCCTTGCGTACGGGGATTTTCGGGGTAACCTTCAGGAACTCCATCGTCGCTTCCTTGCTGCTGAGGTAGGAAATGAACTTTACGGCCATTTCCGGATGCTCGGTGTATCCTGCCACTGCAAGACTCTGACCTGTTCCTCCAATGACCGGCACGTCGAATTTGGCATCAGCTGAGAATTTCGGCATGCCCAGGATACCGACGTTTCCCTCTCCGAGCGCAGCTTCACTGTCCGCGATATCCCAGTTTCCGGTGGTGAACAGAGCTGCCTTCCCTTGCAGGAACTTGTTCTTCGCGTCTTTCGAGGTGATGTAGTCGGTATTGACATAGCCTTTGGCATAGAATTCAGCCGCTTTGCCCATGGAGTCAAGAAAACCCTTGTCATCAACATACTTCGTTGTGCCCGCACTGTTTGACGCAATGCGCTCCGTGCCGCTGAGCTGGGACCACCATGCACCGAAATTGAAGACGAAGAGCAGGTTGTACCCTCCTTCGTCTGCTGCGATGGGCAGCACGCCGGTCGATTTGATCTTCTCCATGGCTGCCATCAATTCATCCGGTGATTGCGGTGGATTTGCTTCGAAATCGAGCCCGGCGGCAGCAACAAGTTTCCGGTTGTAGAGGAAGCAACCGACTTCGACGCCGGATGCCGGATAGGCCAGCAGCTTTCCATCAGCCTTGAAATTATCCCGGCAGGTTTCCCAGCCGACGAGGTTATCGAGGTCCGCCTGAGGGACCAGGTCGTCCAGTGGCAAAACCACATCACGCAGGTCGAAAAGAGGCATGCCGGTCCAGAGATTCACAACATCAGGCCCGCTCTGTGCCATGGCGGCCGCCTTGAATGTCTGATGGGCAGCCTGCTGATCCGGTGGAATCGTCATTTCGATCGTCACACCCGGATTATCCGCCTCAAATTTGCGAATGACTTTTGTCAGGGTCCAATCCTCCTGGGATTTTTTCTGCTCCTCTGAAGTGACATAGGCATTCTGCCAGAATACCAGGTTGATTGGTTCGATTGGCTCCACAGCGGGTGCGCTTTCAGCTGCAGACTCGGTTGCTGCTTCAGAAGCCGCTGCAGAAGATGCTTCCGGGGCGGCGGTGGATTCTGCGGCGGGCGCAGAGGAGGCCTGCGTTGCCGCGCCGGTGCCGCAGGAGGCAAGCAGGGAAAGGATCAGGACCAGACAAAGCAGCAGGGACAATCTTCTTGACCGTTTCATGGAATGTTCCCTCACTTTCCGGATGCCCGTCCTTCGGACACCTACTCCTGTATCATAGGATGAGGGCGGAACATGGACAATGCAAGCCAGCGGCCATTGATGGCATCATTCCGTCGTATCCGGAATGACACGGTCTGAAAGATGGATTCCAATGGCAGAATCCCGTCCGTTTCTGTCAGAATCCCGTCCGTTTCCATCATCATTCCATCCGGTCATCTCATCATTCCGTCTGGTCATCTCAGCATTCCATCCGGTCATCTCCGCATTCCGTCCAGCTCTCCCCGCATTCCGCACCAGGTCGCTATCCGATACGGGATGTCCATGCAGATACTTGCCGGGTGTCATGCCGGTCTGGCGTCGGAATGTACGAATCAGGTGGCTTTCCGAGGAGAATCGGAGTTCATGGGCAATATCCTTGAGCCCCCGACCGCTTCGCAGCATGGCTTTTGCCCGTTCGATTCTCATTTCAAGCAGATAGCCTGCGAGCGTCTGTCCGGTTTCCCGACGAAACAGGCGTCCGGCATAATCCGTGCTCAGATGAACTTCCGAGGCAATATCGGCGAGATGGATCCGTTCGTAAAGGTTTCGTCCGATGAACCGGCGGATACGATGAACGATTTCCGGTCCATCCTCGTCATGGGAAGAAACCTTCATAGCGCTCATGCGTTCCAGCAGAAGGATTGCTGCGTTGTGCATGGTTTCAAAATCTGCCGAACCGGTGACAACTTCCTCAATGACATCCGAATGGGTATCGTGCTGCAGGGACAAGTTGCCGGAGGAGCTGCCGGCAGGAGATATGGCGCGTTGTTCCGTTTGGGGGACCGGGACAGGGGATGAAAAATCCTGCCGGCTCAAGATATCAGCCTGATGGAGCAGGTGGCGGTAGCAACGGCGGACCGGTTCGGAATCCTGGAAGATGGCGCCATGTATATAGTCCGCCAGATTCAAGCCGGGTTGCGTGATGCCTTTGTCGCTGGCATCACGAAAGCCATTGACAAGCGACAAGGCTCTCCGCTCCAGACCGGACAGGGTTTCAGGCGTGGGAATCCCTACCCGGAATACATGCAGATAACCCTTCTCATTGAAAAAGAAGCGGTCGGCCGCCAGAACGGATTCGCGATAAGCACGCGGCATGTTCGTCACATCCTCTAACAGGCGGCTCAGGCCGAAACAAGGCGCAAGATCCAGCATCTGCAAGGCAGTTTCCAGTATCCTCCGGCAGATTTCAAAAGTCGGATCATTGTCGGGGTCCAGACCAACCAGCAGCAAGGTCGGCTTGCTCTCGTGGCTGAAAAAAGCAAGTCCCTGTCCGACAGCTTGCAGGATCTGCTGGCTCAGCTGCAGCAAAGAACGCAGAACGGCATCACCCACCGTCTGAAACTTGTTCCCGGACGGGCGGATTCGGATCGTCACGAAACGGTACGATCCGTTCGACGCCTCGGGCCAATGGCTTGCCAGCTTGCTGCGGATGGTGCGCTCGCTGAGGATCATTCCCTGGATGGTCTGACCCAGGAATTCGGACAGCACCACATTTCGGTTGATATGTTCATTCCCCGGATCTTCCGCATCTTCAAAGACCCTCTCTTTTCTGATTTCGGACGAAATACGGTCCAATACGGCCAGCAACTCGTCGGGACGGATGGTGTTCTTCAGGATGTATTCCTTCACCCCGAGACGAATCGCCTTTGTAAAGCAGGCCACATCATCCCTGCAGCTGAGGATGATGAACCGGCAGTTCGGCAGGATGCACTGAACCTCTGCTATCAGCTGGAGGCCGTCTTTGCCCGGCATTCCAATGTCAATCAGCATGATGTCCGGCTTCAGGCTGCCGGCCATCTCCAACCCCTGGATTGCATCCATGGCCTCTCCCACCAGGGTGTACCCGTTTGCTTCCCAAGGAACGAGTGCCCGCATGCCCGCACGAATGATCGCCTCGTCATCAACCAGCAGGACCTTCATGTTGCTGCTCCTTCCTTGTGTGGGTCATAGGGGAAAAACAACCGGACTGTTGTTCCGGCGCCTTCCCGGCTTTCGATTTCCATGCCGGCACGATCTCCGTACTGCATGGCCAGCCGTTGCCGGATATTGCCGATGGCGATGCGTTCCCATCGTTCTTCTCCCGGTTTCGGAGGTTGTTCCTGCATGGCTTCCATCAGAATGTCCGGCGACATGCCCAAACCGTCATCGCAGATCAGGAACTCGATGCCTGCTGCTGTCCTCTTTCCGGACAGGTTCAGGCATCCCCGTTCCTTTTTCAGTGCAAGACCATGATGGATGGCGTTTTCCACCAGTGGCTGGAAGGACAGCCGGAGAATCATGCAGTCCTGCAGTTCCGGCGGGATGTCCTCATGAAATTCGAATTTGTTCTGATATCGGATCCGCTGCAGGTAAACATACTCACGCGTGTATTCCAGTTCATCCCGAACCCGGACGAACAGGCCGGCTTCCCGGAAATTGTATTCCATGAGCAGCGACAGGGAAAGGATGGCACGCCCGACCCCTTCAGCCCCTTTCATTTCCGCCATCCACCGGATGGTATTGAGCGTGTTGCGGACAAAATGCGGTTTGATCTGGGATTGGAGCAGTCCGATCTCCATTTCTCGACGCTCGGTTTCTCGGCTGCGGATTTCCCCGATATATCGGCGCAGATCTCCTGTCATGGTGGTCAGGCCATATCCCAGCTGCCCGAGTTCGTTTTGCGGAAGGCTGCCGGGTTTTGCGTCAAGATCGCCGGCCCGGACCGACTCCACCATGCGGTGGAGGGAAAGGATCGGGCGGATGAGCGTGCGCTGCATGACCAGGGCCATCAAGGCGATGCCGGCGAGGCTTGTAGAGGCAAGCAGCAGCGTGATGAACACGAATTGGCGTTTCTCCGCATAAAGCGAATCCAAGGGGACAGCCATCACCAATTGCAGATTTTTACGAAATCCTTTTAGAAGGATCGGTACCCGGATCAGCTTGTATCCTCGGTTTTCGTCTGTCAAGGCGATGGGATCCCCGTTTTTCCGGGCAAAACCGGAAGCAGTCCGAATTCCAGCGGGCAGGGCGGCGGCATCCAGACGATTCCGGGCGCCTTGCACCAGGATATCCCCATTGGCATCGAAAACATATAGGTTTGTATCATCATTCATGCGGGCATGGTCCAGAAGGCGCGAAAAAAAGCTGATGTCGATTCCCATCAGCAAAACACCCAGGTTGCCATCGTTCGTGATGACATTGGCGGCGCTGTAAATCTGGTCGGGCCCGACGTCGAGAGACAGATTTCTTCCCTTCACCAGGAGAATCTCCTGGGAATAGGAATCGGAAAGTCTTCGTAAGGGTTCATCCAGGAACCTGATGTCGGGGAAGGGCCATATGCCGGTATATTCAAAGGTACGCAGGGATCCGTAGGCAATTCCGTTGCGCGTCGAAAACGCTATGTACTGATAGGGGGATGGAAAACGGGCTAGAATCTCACGCTCGTTCATCAGGCGCTTCATATCAAAAAAATTTTTCTGCAGGCTATCCTTGTCAGTGGGCACATGCAGGAGCACACCCGCAAGATCCTTGCTGCGTGCGCTGAACAGGGTCATATCCAGCATGGTTTGGAAATGATTCGACAATATTTGTGCAAGACTTCCGACGGACTGTTCGGCGACGGCATCCACTTTTTCACGAAGAACCTTGTCTATCATGGCATACGTGACGGTGAACAGGATCAACAGAGGGACCATGCTGAAGGCAAGCAAAACCATCATGGCCTTTTTACGCAGGTTCCCCTTGAAAGCCATGCTCATGGGCTTGCCTCCGTTTTCACATGCACCGCTTATGCATACTCCCTTTGGCGTACACCACGCCACAATAGCAGTTTACATGAAGGAAAACGGACTGGCCATGAAGAATACGGGAAAAGGGATGCAGGATTCGGCATATTGACAATGCTTGCGACAGACCGATTGAAGGGAGCATACAAGCTGATTTATGATACCATCGGGGCAGAGGTGCTGTGATTCAAAATGACGATACCTCGACTGGCCGGTCGGAAACCGTGTTTTCATGCGTCCAGGCGTCAAGCACTTGTTGAAAATGCGTCGACAGGTTTTGAAACTCGCTGTCCCATGTCCGTGCCGCCGCGCTTGCCAGTCCATTGACCGCGTAATGCCTTCGAAGAGCCGGACTGGCGATCAGTTCGATCAGTTTGTCTTCCATATGTCCTGCATCCCGGGCGGGAAAGGTGAGGCCGTCATGGCCGTGCCGGATGATGTCCTTAACGCCGCCGGCCGCAGCCGCCAGAATGGGAAGTCCCGACGCCATTGCCTCCAGAACGACATTTCCGAAGGTTTCGGTGGTGGATGGGAATGCAAAGAGATCACAAGAAGCATAGGCCACCGAAAGCGCCTCCCCTTTCAGGTAGCCCAGAAATACCGTATTTGCGGGGAAATCACGTTTGTATTGTGCTGCCATCGGGCCATCTCCTGCAAGCAGCAGCCGGACTTTGTTGCCGTACAAGGCTTGAACCGGACGCCAGGCCTCCAGAAGGATGTCCAGATCCTTTTCGGCAGACAGCCTGCCGGCATAGAGGACCGCCAACCCGGTCCCGATGCCGTTGATGTCACGCCATGTCTGCGAACGCTTGGCGGGATGAAAGCGGTTCATGTCGATGCCTCTGGAAAAAATGCCGGTGTTCGGGATTCCCTGCTGCCGAAGACGGTTTTGCGTATCGTGGGATGGGCAGAGCGTCAGCTGGTGCCTGAGATGAAATTGCCGCATGTATTTCCATGCGGTCGGCTGCAGCCAGTCTGCACGATAATAGGAAAGGTACTGCGGAAAGTGGGTCGAGTAATTCGACACGGCCGGCAGACCCCGGCGTGAAGCAGCCGCGACACCGGCTTGACCCAGGCTGAATTCGGTCATGTTGAAAACCAGATCCGGACGAAATGCCTTCAGACTCGCATCGATGCGCGTTGCAGAAACCAGCGCGAGCCGGCATTCGGGATACGGAACGAACCGGATGCTGGGGAACCGCTCCACATCCTGACGGACAGGATCCGTCATGCCGTATTGCGGCGCAAACACAAGGCAAGGCATGTCCTGATCTTCAAACCATTGGAGCATGCGGCTCAATGTGTTGGTTACACCATTGATCTGGGGAAGGAAGGTATCCGTGAACAAGGCTATCCTCATATGGCGTCCCTCCAGGAAATCAAGTCGGGTGCGGCAAGCGTGCCGCGCTCCATGGAGAAGCCAAGATTTACCTGTTCCTGATCCTCAAGAACGGACCGAACCAGGTATGGGCACATCAGTTCCACCACACGCTGGCTTGCTGATAGTGCAAACCTGATATCCAGATCAAAGGAAGGTTCCATCTCTCCATACGCAGCCAATCTCGTTTTCAAAAAACAGTCCAGCTCCGACAACGTAACCCTGGAGTCGACCTCGACACTATCCGGTTTCTTTCTCCGGGCCTCATCACGATGAGATTGAAAGACACCGTAAGTGTTCAGCCGGAGATATCTGGTGTGCAATCCGACCTCGTATACAAAGTGCCTTTTAAAATCCGTGTACAGCTTTGTATCGTAATGATAACGACAAAAAGCATCGCAGATGTGATGACACAGTTCACCAAGCAGGATGGCATCACCCTTGGGGTCCCGTTCCGAATGCATGGAGCGTCCGATGATTCTGCCCGCCAGATCCCGGGTCCATTCTTGTGTGATTGAGAAAATATGTCGGTCCTTTTCACCTTTCCGTTCCAAATCAGGTTTGATGTGGCCATAAAGAAATGCCTGCCGCGGAACGATGACCCCTCCGCGCCTTGCAATTTCCTCATGCAGGGTGCTTCCTATCCTTACGTGCGTGTTGAACAGCATGCCGCACCTCATCTTTCGCGTCGATGTCCACGTCCGCCATTGCGTAGCCTTCTGATATCATTCTCTGTCATGAATGTAAAAGGCGTGTGAAGGTTCTGTTCTCTTTTGCAAGAAACATGTTGGCATTCTGTTCATTTTTTCATGGGGTGTGCTTCATCCGGCTTTTAACAACCTCTTTACCGGCATGTGATGGAGCCGATTGCAGGTCCCTGATAGGATGGTTGCATCCTGAAAAGTCACTTTGTGGCTTTCCAGGACCAATCGCAGGACGCGGCGGGATGGGAATTGGTGAGGAAGTTCTGTTCCCGACCGGTTGAACTCTGTCATATTTCGAAAAACTTGAGGCGCGGAACCAATTCCTCACCGGGAGACGAAACACGGAAGGTGGTCACATACGATTGAACAGGACAGGCAGATACTCCCTGAACCTT
>JAIFNI010000022.1 GCA_020047785.1 Clostridia bacterium | reverse complement strand
ATGTTGGCCGTATTGTTGACTGGCTGCGAAGCAACAACCTGTATGCGCATACCCACATCATCTTCCTCAGCGACCATGGCGACATGCATGGCTCTCAAGGCATGTTCAGAAAAACAAATCCGTTCGAGGAATCAGCCCGTATCCCCTTTATTGTTTCAGGCTGCCAGGCAACTTATGATGGCTTCCGGGTTCAGCGTTCGGACGCTCCGCTGAATCATGTGGACATTGCACCGACCACGCTGGGATTGTGCGGAATCGAATCGCCGGACTGGATGCAGGGATGTGACTACTCCGGGTTGCGGCTGGCATGGCGTCCGCAACGGGCGTATCCGGACTCCGCTTTCCTGCAGCTTCCTGTTCCCACCGGACATGGGGACAGCACGGAATTCGCCTGGCGTGCCGTGGTCACGAGGGATGGATGGAAGTACGCGGAACTGGAAGGAAAGCCCTGGCTGCTTTTCCACCTCAAGGAAGACCCGTATGAACAATCGAATCTGGCATTGAATTCCCGGTATCGGGAAAAACGTGCGGAAATGGCCAACCGTCTGGCCGGATGGATGGAAAAGACCGGGGACCAATGGGAACCGAATGACTTGGCTATCACCCCATAAGTCATCAGAGGTTTTTCGGAGTCCAATCATGATGTCTTTCCCCTGAAATTCTTCCAAAAAATCCATGTCGCATCAGACTTGTCCATGTCCGCGATGTCACAAATATGGGAAAATGCAAGGAAGCGCCGGGTGACGGCAGTTCATCAACAATGGCTCCCGCAGAAAATGGAGGACTATCATGTCAAGAGCAGACGGTATGGCCGCTATCAACCTTGAAATGCCGGACAGGGTTCCGCGGACGGAATACTCGGCGGAAGGCCATTGGCCGCTTGTTTCAAAGGTAACCGGCATTCCGGTGACGGAAGACAGTCCCCCGGAATTGCGTTCACGTGCTTCCGCCGCCTTCAGACGGGCCTGGAATTACGACTTCAACTGGAGCATCCGCATTCACAACCAGATATTTGGAGACAAGCGCACCACGATGGGACACGCCAAATATGCCTCCGGCGGTGTGGATTTCGATACGGAAGTCCACATGCTCTATGAGGACCCGGAAGATGCGCTGTCCTTCGATCCGTGGGAATTGTACGGGCCGATCAACCACCAGGCGGAAGTGGCGGCCTTCAATCAGCATTATGCCGCCAATGCGGCGGCGGACCCGGATGCCGTCGCCATGACCGGCATCTACACCACCTGCATGTCCGGTCTCATCGAGGTGTTCGGCTGGGATACAATGCTCTGCGCAGCCGGAATTGATGCAGCGGGGTTCGGCGAAGTCACGAACCGCTACTGCGACTGGATGGCCCAGTATTTCCGCGCGTTGGCGGATTCGGACGCGCCGGTCGTCATGATTCATGACGACATCGTCTGGACCAGCGGCGCCTTTTTTCACCCGGACTGGTATCGGAAATACATTTTCCCGAATTATCGGAAAATGTTTGCGCCGGTCATCGAAAGCGGCAAGAAAATCCTGTACACAAGCGACGGCACCTTCACGGAATTCGTCGACGACATCGCAGCCTGCGGCGTAAACGGCTTCGTGATGGAGCCAACGACAGATATGGCCTATATCGCTGAAAAATACGGGAAAACCCACGCGTTCGTCGGAAACGCGGACACCCGGGTCCTGCTTCTCGGCACGAGGCAAGATATCGAGGCGGAAGTGAAGCGCTGCATGGACATCGGCAAGAAATGCCCGGGGTTCTTCATGGCCGTCGGAAACCACATCCCTGCCAACACACCGGTCGAAAACGCGCTGATTTATCAGGAAGCCTATCTGAAGCATGCCCGCAGGTGATCGGCATGGTCCCTTGGGGCTTGTAAGAAAATAACCTGATCGATGAATTCCCGAAAACAATGGCCAAACCTGCCATTCCACCTCTATTTGCATAGCAAATGGAGGACTTGCTGGTTACATATTTCTGCCCTCTTCCACATCCTCCATTGCCACAATTGTCTCGGCATTGGGCTTTGGAATCTGCATCTGAAACGGCAACCCGCCCTGCATCAACGACTGATGGAAAAAGATATTGACTGCATCGGAAACGGTGATTCCAAACTGTGAAAACAAGTTTTCAATTTTAAGTTTTGTTTCAGGCTCTGTTCTTATATTGATGTTTGATGTTTTTGCCATCCGCTCCATCTCCTTTTTTATGATAAATGTATAGCACAATTATATCACAAACATAATACAATAAAGATACGTATCCACATTTGCTTTCACATTTCTTCCACACCACATTCATCTCAGATCCTGGAACTGTAGAATCCTGTGGATGACCCGCGAGACCGGACACGGTATAATGGGTACAACGACTTTCCCTGGTCGTCACACGAGAATATCATGCAGGAACCTGAACCCTCTTCGGATCGTGCAGGGAAATTTTTCAGACAGGCGCATCGGCGTCAGGCAGGAGGCACATATGGCAACCATCGAGGTCAATCCCGGCGTCTGCGGTCTATCAAGCGTGATCCACGCTGTCTCGGATGACGAGCAGACCGTGACGTTCACCGTGGAAACAACCTGCCCGCACATCCGCGCCATGGCGGATGCCATTCCGACCGTGGACGGATATCAGGAGGCATTTGGAAAACTGGGTGATGGCGAGATTTATCAGGCAGCCCATGCGCACTGCAAACATCCGGCCTGCCCGGTCCCCTCGGCATTCGTCAAGGTCACGGAAGTGGCTTGCGGCTTGGCACTTCCACGAGAAGTCCATATGATCTTGCGCAAAGAAGATTGATGAACAAAACTCAGGAACCGGCAGCCAGACACAGGCGTCCTGAACGTTGGCAGGCAGACACAGACCGACCGGAAAGAACCGACTGGAACAACAACGACCGGAACAACAACAACAACTGGAACAACAACGACCGGAACAACAACAACAACTGGAACAACAACGACCCGATGACAGGCTTGCCCTGTCATCGGGTCGTCTTGCTGTTCAGTATACTGCAAATGGATTTTCCGCTTACCTTGCTGTTCAGCATACTGCAAATGGATTTTCCGCCTACCTTGCTGTTCAGCATACTGCAAATGGAAACCCGCCTACTTCATCTCGGCATCCAGAAAATCAAGAACCTTTGCAACATTCTCTTCCGTCATGAATTCCGATGTGCCGTGTCCTGCACCCTCAAGCTGTGTGAAGGTGGCCTTGTCCACACCCAGAACCGTTTTCAGCGCATCCGCAAAATTCATCGACTGGGTGATCGGAATGTTCTGATCCGCCGTACCATGTTCAATGAAGAACGCCGGGTCATCCGCAGAGATGTACGTCATGGCACTGGCCTGTTTCACAAGTTCCTCCGCCGCGCTGCTGCCGACAGTCTGACCCAGATACTGGGATTCAGGTGAATTGGCATCGCTGGTCACTCCGACCGGCGTGATGCCGAGTTCAGCAAACTGGGCATCCATGTCCGAAAAGAAGATGGGACCAAACCAGTCCACGCAGGCTTGTATCCGGTCGGAGACGCCCGCGTTGCCAAGGCTGTCATCCTGCAGCGCCACGACATCCCCGGACGTACCGGCAAGGGCCGAAAGAGAGCCTCCGGCCGACCCGCCCCAGGTGGCAATCTTGTCCGGATTGAGGTTGTATTGTGCAGCATTGGCGCGGACGAACCGGATGGCTGCCTTGATGTCATTGATTTGGGCCGGGAACTGCGCTTCTCCGCTGAGCCGGTAATTGACCGCGACCACCGCATAACCTCTTGCCAGCCCGGAAAGAGCCGGCGTGAGCTCACCGCTTGCCTTGTCGCCGCTCTTGAAGGCACCGCCATGGATCTGCACAATGACCGGGAAGGGTCCGGTTCCTTCATTCGGCAGGTAGATATCGAGCTTCTGTGTTTCGGACGCGGTTGCATAGGCCACATCGAGATGTTTCGTCGTGATGGAGGAAGTGTCCGCATTCTGCATCATACCGCCACCCCCGCCGCCCCGCATTGGTTTCGTCCCGGCCGAAGCCGAAGCAGTGGCGGATTCCGCAGCCGCACTGGAAGAGGTTTCCGGTGCCGCGCTGGCAGAGGAATCCGCAGTCGCAGCAGCTGTTGCCTCCAATGCGGACGCAACAGCAGTTTCACTCTGAATGGGCGCCATCGTTCCGCAGCCTGCCATCAACAATACCGATAAAGCCGCCGCGAGGGCGATCCTTCCCATGTTTTCCTTTGCAGTCCTCCGAACACACCGGTTCATTTCAAACTTCCCGACATTTGCTTCATTTTTGTTTCTCTTCCCCATCATGCGCCAATCCTCCGCTGCTGTCATTCATTCCTCAGGAAAACCGGTATTGCTGAACCGGCTCTCTCTCCTGCATACAGTCTATGACGGAAACCTGAGGATTGCATGAGGATTGGCTGAATGGTTGCCAAGGGAATGATCATTCCTTCGGCAGCCAGAGCGAAAATGTCGTTCCCTTTCCGATCTCGCTTTCCACGTGAACCGTACCGCTATGCATCTCGGCGATTGTCCTCACGATGGAAAGTCCCAGCCCATTCCCGCCTGTCTTGCGGGATCGGTGCGCATCGGCGCGCCAGAACCGGTCAAACACCCGCTCCAGCATTTCAGAGGGGATGCCGCATCCGTTGTCCCCGACGGAAAGAAGATGACCGGACACACCTTCCTGTTTCTCTTCCCGAATCGCAATGCGGATCACACCCATATCCGGATCGGTATGTGCCACGGCATTCTGAATAAGATTCAAAATCACCTGCCGAATCCGATCCTCCTGATAAAGGTTGCGTGCCTGTTCCGGCAAGTCGAATTCCAGCCTTCTGGACCCTGCGAGCAGAAGCAGCTGCGGTTTCATGGCAGTCAACAATGCTGTCAGGTCCCCCGGTTCCCGGCTGAAAGCAGCACCCTGTTCCAGATTGGCCAGATCAAGCAGGCTCTGCACCAGGGTTCCAAGACGGTCACTCTCGGAACGGATGACCTCCAGAGAATCGGAAAGCTGCGCCTCGTCTTCCGCCGCTCCCATGAGGAGCACCTCCGCAAACCCATGAATGGAGGTGAGCGGGGTCCTGAGTTCATGCGCCACATCGGAAAGGAATCGCCGCATCCGATCCCGTTGCAGCCGTTCGTGCGAAAAAGCTTCCTGAATCCGCGACAGCATGAGATTGTAGGCATGAGAGAGCCTGTCGATCTCTTCCTGTCCGGCATCCTCGGAAATCCGCTGCTCCAGGGAATCCGCATTCTGCGCCTCGACTGCGTCATTGAGCCGACGGAGCGGATTCAGGGTCCTGTGCAGTACGCGGGATGCCAGAAACCCGCCAAGACATAATGCGGCTATGGCCAATATCCCGAAAGCCCCCAGCTGCCGCAGCACAAACTCGTCCGCTTCCCCGGCGGATACAGCCATCTGTATCATTCCGGCAGGCGACTGCAGATTGCCCAGCTTGGAAAAGCCAAGCACCATGCGGGTACCATCCGGCATCCGGTATATTATCGAATCCGGAAATCCGTCGGCTTGAAGCATTTCAAGATAGGCACCACTGCCCAGCCTGGGTACGGCAAGCGGTTCTTTCTTTCGTTCCATCGGAATCAGACGGGAATTGTACCAGTCACGAACCACTGTTTCGGAATGGGCGATTTCCTCCCCGCCCGCATCCAGAATCAAGAGGGTCACATCCTGGTCGACCAGCGCCTTCATCAAATCGTCAGCTCGAAGTGCGACATCCTTTGCCGTATCGGAAGAGGCCAACAGACCGACAGGTACATTGTGCAGGCGCGACTCGAGCAGATCCTGCAGCTGCAGCAACATGGCCCGGCGCAGCGAAAGAGCCTGCATCAGACCAATCAGGAACACCATCAGCAGCAGGATCATGGCAAAACGGAAGAGGAGTTGACCCCGCAAGCTTTTCACAAAATACGGCCTTTCCCGTTCTCTGAAAATTAGAATCTCCTTTGTCCCGCCATCGGAGCCTGCCATCTTCTTCATGGCACCACCTTGTAGCCAAAGCCGCGTACCGTACGAATGACACTGCGTGAGGCATCCCCGATTTTTTCGCGCAGCTGTCGGATGTATACCTCGACGACATTGGCCTCTCCATCGAAATCATACCCCCAGACTTTCTCCAACAGCCGTTCCTTGCTCTGGACAAGCCCCCTGTTGATCAGCAGATGGTTCAGCAGATTGTATTCCGTAGGGGTCAGAAGCAGCAGTTCACCCCGGTAGCGGACTTCATGCGAGCCATCATCAAGCACAAAATCTCCAGCGGCCAGCACATCGGTCCGGTCCGGATGCGTCTGTCGCACACGGGCCTGGATGCGGGCCAGAAGCTCGGTAAAACTGAACGGTTTTCCCATGTAGTCATCCGCTCCAATATCCAACCCATGGACCCTGTCTTCCACATCCCCCTTGGCCGTCAGCAGGATGACGGAAACAGCCGTGCCCAAGGTTCGTTTGATCTCCCGGCAGGTTTCCAGACCATCCATGCCAGGCATCATGACATCGAGCACGACAACATGAGGCCGGAAGGATTGCGCGCACCGCAAACCGGCAAGACCGTCCGAAGCGGTCTCCACCGCATATCCCTTCGCCTTCAGACCCATTCGGATGAAACCGGTGATGCTTTCCTCATCATCGACCACCAGCACACGTATCTGTTCAGTTTGCATGTGTATCCCCCTGCCATTTCCCACTCAGATAGAGTCAACCATGTTGGAATACTCAGACAGATCTGTTTTTCATATCAGCCATACAAGAATACTCAGAAAGATGAATTTTCATATCAGCCATGCAGGAATGTACCAATTCCTGCTGTCAATCGGTGTCACATCCGGTGCAAGACAAATGACTGCACCTGTCCCGATCTTTGTCTTGAGATGCGCGGTGTCTGAAAAGCGATCCTCTTCGGACGGTTCCTCTTCGATTGGTTTCAGCACGGAAAAATGTCTGATCGCGTTCTTCGGCGCTGTACTTTTCTTTATTTCAATTGGATAGACCGTGTTGTTCTGATGAATGATCAGGTCAATTTCCTTCTTGTTGCTGTCACGATAAAAGTATAACGGCGGCCGCTTCCCGTTGTTCAAATAGTTTTTGATTATTTCCGATACAACCCACGTTTCAAAGAATTCACCGCTCATGGCACCTGCTTCAAGCGCTTCTGCCGAATTCCAGCGGGTTATGTATGAACACAATCCTGTATCCAGAAAATACATTCTCGGTGCTTTGATGACCCTCTTCAGCGCATTGTTGAAATACGGCTCTATCAGTGCTACAAGCCCGCTCGATACAAGAATGGACAACCATTGCTTCGCTGTGGGTGGTGAAACACCCGTTTCTGCCGCCAATGTCTCATAATTGACATTTGTGGCCGTTCGGGCTGCTGCAACGCCGATAAAGCGAAAGAATGAAAGCGCATCGGCAACCTGAGTCAAATCCTTGATGTCCCGGCTGATGTATGTCTCCAGGTATGACTCATAATAATCGTCCCGGTCTGTCCTGGGAAGTTCGTACAGCCGGGGCATGGAGCCTTGATAAATACGCTCGAACAGCTCGGAGACATTCATTTTTTTGACATCACTCATT
>JAIFNI010000117.1 GCA_020047785.1 Clostridia bacterium | reverse complement strand
TTCTCTCCATGGAAGAGGCAGGCATCCATTTGGACGTCGAGGAGGATGGAGAGACTTTTGAAGAAAATGCGATGAAGAAAGCGGAGGCCATATGGGCTGAAGCCATTCGTATTGATGCTGATCGTGCAGAAACGGATGGCCCTGTTCTCCCGAATGGCCTTGTTCTCCCGGATGCCACTGCTCTCCCGGATGGCCCTGTTCTGGCTGGTATTACAGTTCTCGCGGATGACAGCGGCCTTGAGGTGGATGCGTTGGGCGGTGAGCCTGGCATTTATTCGGCCCGGTACGGGGGAGAAGGATTGGATGATACAGGTCGCTGGAAACTTCTCCTGCAGAAGATGGTGGATGTCCCAGCAGAAGACCGTACCGCCAGATTCGTCTGCGCGGCTGCCGTGGTGTCATCCAATCGCAGAATTGTGGTGCGGGGAACCGTGGAAGGCAGCATTCTGTTTGCACCGCAGGGAAGCAACGGATTCGGATACGATCCGATTTTTCTTGTGGAAGAGACCGGAAAATCCGCCGCCATGCTGGACAGTGCAGAAAAGAACCGCATCAGCCACCGGGGGCGGGCTATGTCAAAAATATCAGCCGAACTGGGAAATATCGTTGTGAATGAATAGCCATCCTGTGCAACACGGCGAATCGTCCGGAGGAATGACAGAATGACACTCTTGCTGGTTTTCAGTGATACACACGGCGATCTTGTCGCTGCTGAAAAGGCCATATCCCGTTTTCCTCAGGCCGCATACATCCTGCATCTTGGCGATTTGACCCGTGATGCCGCGCGACTTGAAGCCAGACATCCGGAAATGTCCGTACTGGCCGTAGCCGGAAATTGCGACTTTGACATGGATTCGGATAGATTCCCCATCGAGCGCGTCCTCGAGATTGAGGGAAAGCGTCTGTTGATGGTACATGGCAACCGGTTCGGCGTGAAAAGCGGATATGAGCGCCTGGTCCAGCGAGCAGAACGGGACAATATTGATCTGAGCCTTTTCGGCCATACTCATCTGGCCGCCGATATCATCCGTGATGGCCGTCATCTGTTGAATCCCGGCAGTCCTGCCTTTCCAAAGGGATCGGAAGGCGCTACTTTTGCGCTGGTTGAAATTGGAAATGGTATGATTGAAACCAGAATCATGGAACTTGACGACTGATGAACCGATACATCGTGTTTTTTCTCAATCCATGCGATACAGGAAGGTATCCGACATGATTTATTTCGACAATGCAGCCACAACATGCCCATATCCCGAAGTTCTCGACCGCATGAGGGACGTGGCCGGAAACTGTTACGCAAACCCGCATGCCATGCATGCTTTCGGGGTGTCTGCCGAGCGGCTGGTCAATGAGTCGCGGAAAATCATCGCCGATTCCCTGAAAGTTGCGTCAGCTGAAATCATTTTTACCTCCGGCGGGACGGAATCGAACAATCTGGCTCTCCGGGGCATGACCATCCTTCCGGACCGATATGGCCGTCACATTCTCGCTTCCGCCATCGAACATCCTTCTGTTCTGGAACCTTTGAATAAATTGGCCGCATCGGGATATGAAGTCGAATTGCTGCCGCTTGGTCCCAAGGGTGTGCCGGATCCGGAGGAAACCGCTGCTCGTGTGCGTCCGGATACCCGCCTGCTGAGTCTGATGCATGTGAACAATGAATCAGGCGCCATTCTGCCGATTGCGGAAACAGTTCGTCTTGCCCGGAAAAAGAATCATGATTTGCTGGTTCATGTTGATGCCGTGCAATCCTATGGGAAGCTGCAAGTGCAGCCGAAGCTGCTTGGCGCTGACCTGGTTTCCTTCAGCGCGCACAAATTGCATGGACCAAAGGGCGTCGGCGCGTTGTATGTACGGAAGGGTGTGCGTCTGGCTCCGCAGCTGCTCGGAGGAGGGCAGGAAGGCGGGATGCGATCCGGCACCCTGAATGTACCCGGTATCTGTGGATTTGCGACCGCGGTGGTCATGCGACAGGAAAGCCTGACGTATGATGGGGGGAACATTTCCTTGCTGCGCGCCAGACTGATCGAGGGGTTGACCGGACAGCTGCAGGATCAGCTCCTTGTGCTTTCTCCTGAAACAAGCTCACCTTATATTCTTCAGACTGCTTTTGAGAAAGTGAAGGCGGAAGTGCTGCTTCATCATCTGGCGGAACGGGGTATTTTTGTCTCTTCCGGGTCCGCCTGTTCTTCCAGGAAGGATACGCGCAGCCATGTCGTGAAAGCCATGCATGTACCGGATCGATGGCAGGGTGGAATCATTCGGTTCAGCTTTTCGAGTTTTTCCACGATGGCTGAAGTGGATGAAACTGTGCAGGCGGTTTCAGAGATATATCCGATTATCCGGTATCGTTGAAGGATAAATACGATACATGGCATGAATGACATAATTGATGTATGATACTGCTGAATTGATTGGTTATCTGCAAATAGGAGAAAACATGGAAAACATCATCCTGATCCGTTACGAAGAAATCTTCCTCAAGGGCAACAACCGCTGGGTGTTCGAAAAGAAACTGATGGACAACATGCGGCATGCCCTTTCCGGACTCGGCACCATCAAAATCGTGAAAAGCCAGAGCCGCATCTACGTGGTTCCGAAGGAAGACACCTATCCGTTTGAGGATGCACTGCTGCGGTTGACGAAGGTATTCGGCATCAATGCCGTATGTCCGTGCGTCCGCATGCCGGTCGAATATGAATCTGTCGCCGGACAGGCAGTGGAAATCGCGAAGGAACTGGTGGAAAAAAACGGGTACGGAACGTTCAAGGTGGAAACCAAACGGGCCGACAAGTCCTTCCCGATGAATTCCATGCAGGTGTCGGCCGATATCGGACATCGCATTCTCGTTGCCATACCCGGCTTGAAGGTGGATGTGAACAAACCGCAGTTCACGGTGCATTTGGAGCTGCGCGACATGGCCCATGTCTATTCGGAGGTCATTCCCGGCGCGAAGGGTCTTCCCACGGGAAGCGGTGGAAAAGCCACCCTTCTTCTTTCCGGCGGCATCGACAGCCCCGTCGCGGGTTGGATGATCGGCAAGCGCGGTGTGGAGATTGAAGCCGTTCATTTTTACAGCTATCCCTACACCAGCGAGCGCGCGAAGGAAAAAGTCATCGAGCTCGCGAAGATTCTTTCGACCTGGACACGGGGTGTGAAACTGCATGTCGTGCCGTTCACGGAAATCCAGCTGGCCATCAATGAAAAATGCCCGGCGGATTATCTCACCATCATCATGCGCCGTTACATGATGCGCATTGCAGAACGAATTGCGAAGGAAAACGGTTCCCTGGGTCTTGTGACCGGTGAAGCCATCGGTCAGGTGGCCAGCCAGACATTGGAAAGCATGCTGGTGACCGACCGTTCGGTTGAATTGCCTGTCTATCGTCCTTGCGTCGGCATGGACAAGAATGAAGTCATCGATATCGCCCGCCGCATCGGCACGTTCGAGACTTCCATCCTGCCGTATGAAGATTGCTGCACCATCTTTGTCGCCCGACATCCCGTGACAAAGCCGACACTTGAAAAGACGTTGAAGTTCGAATCCGAACTGGAAAACAACGCAGAGGAACTGATTGGCCGTGCATTGGCCGGCGTGGAGGTTCTGACGCTCTGAGAGGAAAACAGGGCAGAGGAACTTCTGGCGAGTCTGTGGCATTGGCCGGTGTGGAGGTTCTGACGCTCAGAGAGGATAACAGGGCAGAGGAACTTCTGGCGAGTCCGCGCATTGGCCGGTGTGGAGGTTCTGTCGCTCTGAGAGGAAAACATCATGTCCACCTTGGAACCGGTCTACAACAGCAAAATGGATTGCCCTGCCTGTGAGAAGAATTTCGAGTACGGAAGGGTCCGGGCGAGAAGTATTCGCCATAAAGGGCAGGATACGGATTTGTGCCCGATATATGAAGGGGTGAACCCCTTGTTCTATGATGCCATCATCTGCCCGTATTGCGGATTTGCCTATATCGGGACGGATTACAGCCTGCTGACAAGATACGATTATTCCGCAGTCAAGACAGTCGTAACACCAAAATGGGCACGAAGGAATTTTGATGGCCCGCGCAATGTGGAACAGGCAATTGAAGCGTACAAGATCGTGTTGTTCAACAGTACGGCGAGACGGGCACCGGCTTCAGAGTTTTCGAGAGACTGCATGCGGCTCGCCTGGATGTATCGCATCCGGGGAGATTCCGTCACGGAGTTCAAGTATCTGGAACGTGCCTTCCAGTTTTACCAGGACACCTTTCTGAAAGAAAATCTGCCGGTTGGACGTTTGGATGAGTTCACCGTGATGTATATGATTGGGGAAGTCGGCAGGCGTATCGGGAAATACAAGGACAGCCTGAAATGGTTTGCGAAGCTGGTTGAAGAAGGCATGCTGCCGCAGAACAACCTGAAAGTACCTCAGGGACTGATGGAGTTGGCGCGTGCCCAGGTACTGATTGCCAAAGCGGAAATGGATGCGGACAATGCCAGAGCCGCGGCAAATGGTGAAAAGAAATGAATGATGCGTTTGAGTCAGCGTCAGGCCATGCAATTCAAGAAGAAAAAAAGCGGCAGGATGGCTTAGAACAAGAGAAACATCTGCAAGATGCAATTCAACAAGAGAAACATCAGCATCGCGTCCTGCCGATCGGCAAGCTGCCCAATGACTTGCTTGCAGGCTTGATTCGTCCGGAGATAACCCCCAGAAGTGAACTGCTTACCGGGCCTGCAGTCGGGGAAGACTGCGCCGTGCTGGATTTCGGCGGGGGATGGCTTGTCGCCACGACAGACCCCATCACAGGATCAGACAAGGAAATCGGTCGACTGGGCATCCATGTGTCTTTGAACGATCTGGCTTCAGCTGGCGCGGAACCCATCGCCATTCTTGTTACGCTGCTTTGCCCGCCTGGAACACTGGAACAGGATATCGCCGACATCATGAATGCCATTCGGGAAACCGCCGCTTCCATGAATGTCGCCCTCGCAGGAGGCCATACGGAAATTACCGATGCCGTGACACGCACCATCGTGAATGTGACGGCACTGGGACGGACACCTGTTGGCGGCGCCATCACAACCTCCGGAGCCAGGCCAGGGGATGCCATGATCATGACGAAGGCAGCAGGGATCGAAGGAACTTCCCTCATAGCGCACGAAAAGGAGAAGGAACTCATTGCCAGATTCGGAGAGGATGTTGTCACAGTAGCAAAATGTTTTCTAGACGACATCAGTGTCGTTCCTGAAGGCAAACTCGCCGCAGCCAATGGCGTTCACGCCATGCACGACATCACGGAGGGTGGTGTGCTGGGCGCGGTCTGGGAGATGTGCACGGCATCCGGAGTCGGTGTTGTGCTGGAAAAAGAGCGGATTCCAATTCGCAAAGAAACCGAGATGATCTGCGCGTATTATGGCGTGAATCCGCTGCGACTTATTTCCAGCGGCAGCATGCTCATGGCTTGTGGGGATGGGGCAGGCATGGTGAAAATCCTGACGGAGGCGGGGATTCCTGCAGCTGTGATTGGATTTGCGAATGGTGAAGAAATGTTTGGAAGAGATGAGAATGTTGGACAAATAATGGAAATAAATGTGAGTATAGGATCCGTTCAGGAAAAATCCACGATAGCGGGCAAAAACCTGAAGATGCTTCTACGCTCGGAATCAGGCATTGAAGCCATTGAAGTGCCTGGTGCTGATGAGGTTTTCAAAGTACTGTGCTCTTCTGAAAGAAAGCAATAACCTTTCTGCTTTGTTCAGTCAAGCAAGAACTGGATTCGCATTTTTGATTCCTTTCTTGCCAGTTCCTGAATGATGGCATATACTGTACCTCATAACTAATTGTGAAATAACTAATTATATACTTAGCTATTCTTGTTCAGAACAGGCGAAAGTAGGAGGTTCCATGTTCGTTGGCAGAGAGCAGGAACTGGAGGCTATGCGTCGCATGTATGAAAGCGACTGCTTTGAAATGGCGGTTCTATACGGACGCAGGCGTGTCGGGAAGACAACCTTGATTCGCGAGTTCTGTCAGGACAAGAAAACAATCTATTTTGTCGGAATAGAAGCATCCGAAAAAGAAAATCTTGCGGGTCTATCCAGAGCCATTCTGGATGTTTTGATGCCGGGAATGCCATTGCCTTCCTTTGAGAGCTTCACACAACTGCTTGACCTTCTATACCCGATATCCATGAAAGAGCGAATTATCCTGGTCCTGGATGAATACCCCTATCTGGCAGGCAGTTTTCGTGCCATATCCTCCATGCTGCAATCGGACATTGACCATAGATTCAAGGATAGCAAGCTATTCTTAATCCTTTGCGGTTCCAGCATGAGTTTTATGGAGCATCAGGTGCTTGGGTATCAAAGTCCTTTATATGGGCGGCGAACTGCGCAATTCAAGATACTTCCTTTTTCCTATCGTGAATCCGCGCAATATCTGACGGAGTTTATTGTGGATGACAAGGCAGTCCTCCATGGTGTGACGGGAGGTATTCCTGCCTATCTGGCAGGAATCAGTCAGGAACACGGGTTGGATGACAATTTGATCCAGTTGTTCTTTACTCCATCCGGGAGAATGTTTGAAGAGCCGTTCAATCTTTTGAAACAGGAACTGCGTGAGCCGAATTCATATCATGCCATTATTGCCGCGATTGCAGGTGGCTCGAGCAAATTGAATGAAATTGCAGGCAAAGCTGGAATTGAAACAGGCGCATGCAGCAACCTGATTGCTTCACTCATATCTTTGGGACTGGTGAAAAAGGAAACGCCTGTCCATGACGGCAGCACACGCAAGACCATATACCGCCTGGAAGACCTCATGTTCAGGTTCTGGTACCGCTTTGTTTTTCCGAATCTCAGCAGGATTACAATGGGCTTGGGTCGAGAGGTATACAGCAAGGATGTGAAACCTTTTCTTGCGCACTTTATGGGACCTGTATTCGAACTGATGTCCATGCAGTACCTTTGGCAGCTGGCCAGGCAAGGTCAGGCGCCATTTGCGTTCAAAGAGATGGGGCGATGGTGGGGGGGGAACCAGAAGGAGAAACGGCAGGAGGAAATCGATCTGCTGGCAACGAATGGTGATGAAGCTTTGTTTGGTGAATGCAAATGGTCCAACAATCCTGTAGATATGCCAGTGTTGGATTCTTTGTTGGAAAAAAGTAAACTTTTTCTGTTTCACACCTGTCATTACTGGCTATTCTCAAAAACAGGCTATACGCAGCGCTGCATGGAAGCATCAAAAAAACTCGAAAGAGTAAAACTGGTTTCGTTTGATGATATGAATGATGCGTAACTGTATTACCTCGGAAGGAGAATCCATGAATTCTGTTTACTCGCCTCAATTCATCGCACCCCAGAATATATCACGCCAAACTCCATCGGCCCAGGAATTAACACTTCGGACTCCATCGCCCCTATTCGCTGCGCCACTTTTCATCCTGCGGAACCTGTGCCAGACCGATCTCCTTGGAACTTTGACTCGTTTGAAAAAATTGGGTTTCGATGGGGTGGAGTTCCTTGGGTTTTTCGGTGTGGAACCGGAGGTCATCGGAGCCAAGCTTCAGGAACTGCAGCTAGCGCCAGTCGGCAATCATGTGGATTATGA
>JAIFNI010000037.1 GCA_020047785.1 Clostridia bacterium | reverse complement strand
AAGACCGGCATCCTGTTCCCCCTCGGCAGACATGGCGATGACACCCGCACCAGCCAGTTCGGCTACAGACCGCAGCCCCAGGACATGGTCGGCATGAGGATGCGTGGAAACGACCAGATCCGGCTTCCCAATGCCTTTTGCCTGCAGCAGCGGCAGAATGATTCGCTCCCCGGCCCAGGATCCGTCCTTGTCGGAAGCCGACCCGCCGCCGTCGATGAGGATGGATTTGCCGGCAGGTGTCCGAAGCAGAATGCCATCTCCCTGTCCGACATCCGCAACGATCACCTCCAGCCTGTGATCGGGCATGTACGAGACGGCCACGATCACGACACTGGCAAGTGCCACGGCGGGAAGGATCCTCTGTCTCTGCGCGAGCGGCATCCATTGCTTCCCGAAGCGCAGGATTGCCAGCCAGAACGCATACAGCCCCACGACAGCCACCGGCGGAGAGGCGACCGCGATGGATGCGCCGGGGATGGAGGCTGTCCATGTTACAAATTTTACCAGAACCGCAACAAGCAGTCCAAGCACTTGCCCAATCCCGGATCCGGTGATTGGTACCACAAGGCCGCACAGGATCAGCAAGGCCCCTGCCAGAGTCAGGAAACCGGTCAGCGGGACCACAAGCAGATTGGCCGGCACGGACAGCAGAGAGAGCGCGTGGAAGGTGCCGGTCAGCACAGGCATGATGCCTGCCTGTGCGGCAAGTGTCCCGGCGAGTGTTTCCCGCAGGGTTCCAGGCATCCATGCGGGCAGTCTGGCCGCGAGGCGTTCATGAAAAAGTCCGATGGCGGCTGTAGCCAAAAAAGACAGCTGAAAGCCGGCATCGAAAAGCCAGGCGCTGTTTGCGAGAAGCATCACCACGAATGCGACGGAAATAGAGGCGGCCAAATCCGTCCTTCGCCACAGGAATCCGCCCGCAAGCATCACGACGGCCATGACTGCGGCGCGCACGATGGATGCGTCGAATCCCGTCATCAGGACATAGAGGAACAGCAGAGGCAGGGCAGCGGCCGATCTGCGCCGCAGATTCACCCCGAGCCGCTTCAGCAGCCACATGAGCGGCAGCAGCAGAAAGGCGATGTTTGCGCCTGAAACGGCCATGATATGCGACAGCCCCGCTGTCCGGAAAGACTCGCGGAGTTCCGGATCCATGGCGGAAGTCTCTCCAAGGAGCATGCCGGCCATGACTGGTGCGGTGTCTTCAGGAAGGAAACGCGTCAATTGTGCCAGGGCGGCTCTTTTCAGACGAATTCCGACCGCGACCGGGACATTTCCGCGTTTGCCCGGCAGGAATTCCGGCAGTCCGTCCAGTGTCATCTGTGCCTGCATGCCACGTGCGGCAAGATACATTGCCATGTCGAACCCGCCGGGATTCCGTTTTCCATCAGGAAGCCGGAGCACCCCTGAGACCCTGACACGTTCCCCATAGGCGGGGATTCGGTCTCCGACAGGCCCATACAGGGTGGCCCGCAAGGTTCCGGTCCCCGGAGCGGCTGCTTCTTCTGGAGAAGGCTCCAGCACGAGCGTGAACACGGTCTTCTCCGCATCGGACTGCGGATCCTCCGACACCCAGCCGGTCAGGGTCACCTGCATGCCATCCCAGGGCGCAAACAGGCCATTCATCCGGGCCAGCATCCATTCCTGCCGGACAAAGCCGCAAAGCAGCAGGCACAAGGGCAATAGAAGCCACAGACGAAGAACTGTCGCATCAACCGCAGTCCGTTCTCCCGCCCGCCGGCAGTATTCGAGGTAAATGCCCGGACCGAAGAAGATGCCTGCTGCCAGCAGCAGGCAGACGACCAGAAGAAGAGGAGGCGTCTTTCCCGCCAGAAGCACGCCTGCCGCCATGCAGGCAGCACAGGTTACAGACAGCCGCTTCATGCGGAGCATACCTCCCGAATCAGAATGCGGACCGGCTTGACCGATGAATCATTTCCGGCCCGGAGTCTGTGCAGGGAGCGAAACCCCATGGCACGCCAGAAGGCCATCCCTTCCTCGTTCGCTTCATCCACGGCAACGAGGATTTTTCGGATTCCCGTTCCACTTCCGATTCCCTCCAGCCCATACAGGCGCATCAGCGCAGCCTTCCCGCAGCCTCTCCGTCGCACCTCGGGCTCCACGAGCAGCAACCGTATCCATAGGATGGCACCATTCCGGTGGGTTTTGCGTTCCGCGGCAATCAGACCGACTGTGCGGCCTTCATCGGTCACCAGCATGCGAAGTCCCGGCTTCCCGGACAACAGGCCCGGCAGGGAAGCCTCCAGCAAACGATCGCCGATGGCATGCCGAAACGGTTCACGCTCTGCGTACCATCGTGCGAGTATTTCATAATCGGACGTCCTGTACGGACGCAATGCCAATTCCATGCCGTTCCTTTCAGGAACTCGCGGATTCCGTCGCAGCTGTCAGCAGGTACCATCCGGCCCATCCGCCGTATACGTTTCCCGCAGTCGGATTCTTTTCTCCGCGAATGCGTGTGCTGTACAGCATCGCGCGCCGCTCCCGGTACAACGGCATCACGTCGGAGGGCGACACCTGCCCGCCAACCGATTCGCGCATGGCGGTGATCATGCCGTCCTCCATCATTCCGACGGGAGATATGCATCCGAGCAGCATCATATCAAACTGGCCGGTTGTCAGCAGCTTCTGTTCTTCCTTTTTTGTCGCTTCCTCGCGCGTCACCGTGACGCCAAGGCGCCCAAACATATCGGTCATCCATTCGGCTGTTTTCAGCCGTTCAAGATTCAGCGAATCATATCGGATGACAAGGGATGCCTGCCGCCACCCTGAATTCCCCGGCACGAGAAGCACCCGGCGTTCCTGCGCCGGCTGCTGGAATTTGCATCCCGCAGCCTCCAGCAGAGGAATTGCCTCTTCAAGCGATATGGGCTCCAACCCTTCGGCAGCGACCGGCTCGCCCGCAAGAGCGCCTTCTTCCAGCGCACACCCGGCCAGGTACCGGAGCAGAATGGTCCTGACGGCCGGCATGCGGATGCCGCTTCCTTTCGCACCCATGATGGCGAATTCCATCCGGTTTCCCAGATACTCCCGATATTCAATGTCCTTGCGATTCATATATCGGCTTTTATCCGCCAGCTGCGTCCAGGAAACATCGATGCGTCGCTGTTGAAAGTAGGTGACCCGATCCGCCTCCCCGTTTCCGAACACGAACCGGACCGATTCCGGCCAGATCGGATGCCCGATGCCGCCCTCCCGCGCAATGTTCCACCAATCGGCATTTCTGACAAGGGTGATGCCGCCGTCATCACGGAGCGAGTAGCGGTATGCGCCTGTTCCGACAGGTTCCAGGCTTTCACCGGCCTCCCCGGTGCCTTCCTTCCAGGCATGGGCTGGCAGGATCGGGAAACCGAGATTTACAGAAAAACGGCTGTCCGGGGCTTTCAGAATCAACCGCACCCTGTCGCGCCCAACAACCTCCGCGGAATCCAGATTGGAAAGGGAAATCTCATAAGGTCCGCCATCCTGGCCATTTCTGGCATGCATGGCGGAGAAAGCGACATCCTGGGCTGTCAGTTCCGTCCCGTCATGAAACCGGATGTTATCCCGGATGGTGACATCCCAGATGCGGCCTTCCTGGAACGATTGCAGCGAAATCGCAAGAAACGGGACCACCTGTCCGCCTGCGGTGACAGTAACGAGTGGATCGTACAGAAACCAGCCATAATCCATGACATACGGGTCCAGACTCACGAGTGGATCAAACGAGTCCGGCGGTTGCATGAACAGCCGGAGCGTACCCCCTTCGGCCGGCCCGCGGTCCTCTATCAGAACTGTATTTGAGGCGGACTTGTCCGGCTGCAGAACAGGCAAATCGGCGGAATCGGACATTCCCGCCATCCAGTCCGGCACCGAAAGCCCGTTCAGCGCAGCTGAACAGCCGGCAGCAGAAAACATCACAGCCAGAAGGACAGGCAGCAGGCGCCATAACTGATGGCAGCGTTTCCCTGATTTTCTGTCTGCCGGGATCTTTCTGTCATGATTTCCATTTTGATCATTCTTGGGGAAATCTACCCCTGAAAAGTCGAAAGGCATGAATGTGGCTTCCTCCGGTCCTGCATGAAAATGCCAGATCAAGCAGAAAAAAATCACTCGACACGGACGCTGCCCCTGAAAGGAACCTGCCTGCCCATTCCCGATGGATGGCTGGCTGTTCTTCCCGGATGGATGGATGGATGGCTGGCAGACCGCAGCGTGTTTCCACGTCAAAACAAGAATAGCACACAAGGGAAAGAAAAAACATCGGCAGCTCCCCGGGAAGGAGCGCTGCCGATGCATATTCATGCAGGTAATTTTCTTCCGGCGCCTTAGCCCATGACAACTTTCACCTGGTACACAGCTCCTTGCGCCATCACCGGAATGAGATTGCCCTGAATGGGCGAACCATCCACCAGGACGATCTTTACGCCCTTCTGCACGCCATCGGGATTCGAAACCTCAATGACGTATGTGGCGCCACGGAACTTGCGCGTCACGGTGAATCCCTTCCAATCGGACGGGATGCAGGGATCGACCTTCAGACCGTCGAATTCCGGCTGGATGCCCAGAATGGAGTTCGCGACACAGAAGTAGGTCCAGGCGGCCGTGCCGGTCAGGAAGGCATTCTTGGCCTCTCCCTGCACCGGGGCATCCTTGCCGGAAACCATCTGGGAGAAGACATAGGGTTCGGTCTTGTGGATCTCGCTGATATGCTCGATATAAGCCGGCGCGATTTTCTTGTAAAGGTCCATGGCGCGGTTTCCATGTCCAACCACGGTTTCCGCCATGATGATCCAGGGATTGTTATGGCAGAAGATGCCTGCGTTTTCCTTATAGCCGGGCGGATAGGAGGAGATTTCCCCGAGTTTCGAATCGTATTCGGTGTAGGCCGGGTTGTTCAGCACGATGCCATAGGGTGTTTCCAGACGTTCCTCAACCGCTTTCAGGGCCTTGAGCGCACGGTCGTCCTCCAGCCCCATGCCGCCCATGATGCACATGCCCTGCGGCTCGATGAAGATTTGACCTTCGACGTTTTCCTTGCTGCCGATCTTGCCGCCGAACGCGTCGTAGGCACGCAGGAACCAATCGCCGTCATATCCGTGTTCCATGACCGTTTTCTTCATGCCTGCGGCCAGGGTGTCCACTTCCTCCGCTTCGACAGCCATGCCCTTCTTGCGGAGCAGCGTCGCGTAATCCGGTGCGATATAGGTGAAAAGGCCGGCAATGAAGATGGATTCCGCCACGCGGCCATCCGCGGTGCCGAATGTCTGGAAGGATTCGCCCGGTTCGGTGGAATGGCAGTTGAGGTTGAGGCAGTCGTTCCAGTCCGCGCGGCCAATCAGCGGGAGCCCGTGCGGCCCCAGGTTGTTCACCACGTGATAGAACGAGTTCTTCAGGTGATCCATCAGCGTGCCCATATTGTCGGGGTTGCAGTCATATGCGACCGGTTCGTCCAGAATCGTGTAGTCACCGCTCTCCTTGATGTACGCAGCTGTTCCGAGCACGAGCCACAGCGGATCGTCATTGAAGCCGCCTCCGACATCGTTGTTGCCCTTCTTCGTGAGAGGCTGGTACTGGTGATAGCAGCCGCCATCGGGGAATTGGGTGGCTGCGATGTCCAGGATGCGCTCCCGGGCGCGTTCCGGAATCTGATGCACGAACCCAAGCAGATCCTGGTTGGAATCCCGGAAACCCATGCCGCGGCCGATGCCGGATTCGAAGTAGGACGCCGACCGGGACATGTTGAAGGTGACCATGCACTGGTAGGGATTCCAGATGTTCACCATGCGGTCGAGTTTTTCTTCGGATGTCCTGACGGAATAGATGGAAAGCAGGTTGTCCCAGTAAGCGGACAATTCCGCGATGGCTGCGTCGAATTTGGCTGGTGTGCTGAACTTTTCCTGCATCGCGAAGGCACGGGTCTTGTTGATGACCCCTTTGCTTTCCCATTTTTCCGCAACAGGGTTTTCAACATAGCCAAGTACGAAGACAATGGTCTTTTCTTCGCCGACCGCAAGCTTCATGTCAAAGAAATGTGATGCGATGGGCTGCCAGCCATGCGCGACGGAATTCGTCGGTTTTCCTGCGACAACCGCCTTCGGCGCTTCCATCCCTTCATAAAGACCGATGAAACTTTCGCGGTCCGTATCGAAGCCGTCCACGGCCTCGTTGGCCCAGTAGAAGGCATAATGGTTGCGGCGTTCCCGATATTCGGTCTTGTGATAAATGGCGGATCCGGCCACTTCCACTTCCCCGGTGGAGAAGTTGCGCTGGAAGTTCAGGGCATCCTCATTCGCGTCCCAAAGGCACCATTCCAGAAAGGAAAACAGCTTCAGGTTCTTTTCTTTGCCCGACTTGTTGGACACGGTGACCTTGTAGACCTCACCATTGAATATCAGCGGAACCGTGGCTGTCACACTGACATTCACACCATTGCGTTCACCGGTGATTTTCGTGTAGCCGAGTCCGTGGCGACACTCATAGGCATCGAGTTCCTTTCGGGAGGGCTTCCAGCCTGGATTCCAGATGTCTCCGCCATCGTTGATGTAGAAATACCGGCCGCCATTGTCCACGGGAATATTGTTGTACCGGTAGCGGGTGACACGGCGGAGGCGTGCATCGCGATAGAAGGAGTAGCCGCCGGCCGTATTGGAGATCAAGCCGAAATACTGTTCGTTCCCCAGGTAATTGATCCATGGGTACGGGGTCTGAGGGGTGGTGATGACATACTCCCGGTTGGCGTCGTCGAATCTTCCGAACTGCATGGGGATACCTCCTTGTGATTTACGTTTCACCTGTTCTGGTTTATCCGGAATATGCTGCGGTTCCGCTTTTCTGAGCGGTTTCCCGTTTCCGATCCTTGTCATGGCATTTGGCGAACACGCGTTTACAAAACGAAAAAACCTGCCCTGCATGTGGGACAACTTGCTTATCATGCCTGGAGCGGTCCTGCGATGAAGCTGTTTACACTCCGTCGGTCCGGCTCCCGCGCGGTACGGCGCAGGAATCGCGCAAAATCAGTTCCACCGGCAGTGTCACCGTCCGGACGGACGGATTGTCTTCCCCGAGCAGCGCAATCAGGCTTTCCACTGCCTGCCCCGCCATTTCAAAAAAAGGCACCCGAATCGTCGTGAGGGCCGGATGAGCCCAGGGAGCAGCCAGCCCGTCGTCGTACCCGATGACGGATACATCCTCCGGGATGCCGAATCCGGCTTTTCGAAAAGCTTCGATGGCTGCGAGCGCCATGTCGTCATTCGACGCGAGAAACGCGGTCGGCAGACTGCCGGACGCTATCAGGGACTCAATGGCCAGGGTTGTTCTTGCACGGGAAAAATCCCCATCCGGCATCCATTCGTTTCGAAGCGGCAGGGAAAGGCTCTTCATCCGATTCTTGAACGCCCGAAGCCGACGCTCGGCGGACCAGGTGTTCAGGCGGCCCGCAATCAGCCCGATGTCGTGATGGCCGAGTTTCACGAGATAGTCCACGCATGCGATGATTCCGGCATCATCGTCCGAGTTCACGGCAAGAAGACGTCCCTCCGGAGAAGCAAATTTCTCAATGGACTTCGGATTATAATCGGCAATGGCGAGTGGACA
>JAIFNI010000180.1 GCA_020047785.1 Clostridia bacterium | reverse complement strand
CTTCCACCTACGCCTACGACCATCTGTTCGAGCATGTTTCCACCTATTTCACCGCATCGGACTACGCCATCGCCAACTATGAAGGCACGCTGAATGGTCCTCCCTATTCCGGTTATCCCATGTTCGGTGCGCCGGATGCCATTGCGACCGCCATGAAAACTGCCGGTTTCGACATGGTCACCACTGCGAACAATCATGCCTTCGACCGGAAACTGGCCGGTCTCATCCGCACCCCGAAGGTATTCAGGCAAGCGGGCATCGAGGTGGTCGGAACCCGTTCAACCGCAAAAGATCCGACTTTTCAAGTCATTGAGCGGAACGGCATCAAAATCGGTGTGACCGCCTATACCTGGGAAACCATCGGAACCGAATCGAACCGGGCATTGAATGGAATCCCGCTCCCGCATGAAGCGAACGCGCTGGTGGATTCATTCAATCCCTCGCACCCGATGCGGTATGAGCAGGACAAAACCGGCATGAAGCGGCGAATCAAGGATATGAAGGCGGCCGGTGCCGAAAGCATTGTTTTCCTGATGCATTGGGGTGACGAGTACAAGACCGTCTCGAATGCCTCCCAGAAAAAACTTGCACAGTATCTCAGCGACAATGGCGTGGATGTCATCATTGGCCATCATCCGCATGTCCTGCAGGAAATCTCCGTTCTGAAATCCGCCGCCACAGGAAAAGGAACGCTCGTGTATTACTCGTTGGGCAATTTTCTGGCGAACATGTCGTTCTCCACGCATGGAACCAATGGCAACGCGGAAGATGCGGTCATTGCGCAGGTGACATTCGAGCGGGATAAAAACGGGAAAGTTCTCGTCACAAAAGGGGAATACATCAAGACCTATGCCTGGAAGGACAAGACGGGCAGCAGGCTCATTCACAGGATCATACCGGTTTCTGCGGCTGTGACGACACCGGTCGCGTTCGGAATGAAAAGCCAATTGACCACGATTCGCAAGTCGGATGCCCGAATCGACAAGGTCATGGGTGCCAGTGATGGAACCAGTTACGGCATACGTATCGCGGAGAGCACCTTGTTGCCTGATAGTGTACCAGCCCCATAATCCAATGGGTTTCACAGTTTTGCCAGCTGTGTTACGGTAACTGGTCCCCACTATCGAATACACAGACCACATCGGCAAATCGAATCAAATCCCTGTTTCTGAGTCGAACCGGGCTATGCGGCTTCACTTTCTTTCCGTTATGCCAGGTTCCGTTCCGGGACCGCTGGTCTGACACAAGCCAGTTTCCATCCTTTGCTTCAATCCAGGCATGGTGCTGACTCACCGTCATGCTGCCGAGTCGAATGACGCAGGCCGGGTCACGACCGATTTCGTGCTTTCCGTTGCGTGGCAGATTGATATCGGCTGCTTTGCCGTCCGGAAATCTGCAGCGCAGTCGTGCATTCGATTGATTCACAGAGACCGAAGGTTCCGGAAGGACTGGTTTCTGACCAGAATACGCGACGGTCAGCAGGCCTGTGAGTGAGTCCTTCCACTGGCCAGGCAGGCTGTCGTATGGCTGGTCCGCACGTGGTTGACCTGCATCCGTCCGGCCCGCATCCTGCGGAAGTGCACTGGAGTGGCCCACATCCGAAGTGCACTGGAGTGGCCCACATCCTGTCGAAGTGCACTGGAGTGGCCCGCATACGGTTGTCTGAAAATGGTTCCTTCTGTTCTTCCATCTGCAGAAACAGGCAACCGGTCAAACCATGCGGCTGCTGAAAAAGTTAAGTCTTTCATACCATGCCAGTTCTTTACGAATTCATCCAGAATGGAAACCGGGTCAAAACAGCCAACCCGTGCCGGTATGACAGCAAAAGCAGGATTTGTTCCATCCGGATCGACCGCTATCGCATCCGCCCTTAAAACCAGAAGTTCAGCTCCCATGCCCCAGGTTTCCAGCAGTCGGATTGTGGCCGCGAGACTCTGGAAAAAAGCCTCCTGCACTTCGGCTTGTCCGGTCTTCAGTTTGATCCAATCCGACCATGACTGCTTGCCGGACAGGTCATAGATCAGGCGGATATGGTCGGAGGTCTCCGTCTTCTTGACAGGAAGCAGCAGTTTGCTTTCCGCTTCACGCAGCTGCAGGTAACGGACAGGATGAAAACCCACCGTTTCATCGAGATCCACTGTCAGTAACGAACGTCCACCCTCCTGCATGGTTCCGATCAAAATCGGCATGCATCATCACCTCCCAATCTCCGCCTTTTCGCCAGTTCATCCAGCCATATGGGTAGAATTCCGCCTGTCCCGGAAAATGATTCCCCGGGCAGTGATGGAATTGGGGCCGGGAGATCGGGAATCATCGGAGAAAGGCTTGAAAACCAGTGTTCATGAAGTGCAGCGACATCTGCGCTGGGACTGTCGGGTTCAAGGAGGGAATAAAACGCTCGCAGGGAATCCGAAGGTCCTGCTGCAGCAGTAACAGCAAGGGCAAGAAGATCATGTTCCATTCGCCCATATCCCGAGCCAGCTTCCGATAAAAAAGCCTGAAGGTCAGCGGCAAAACGCCCTTGCGCGTCGAGGTCGGCTGCCAGCCTGCCACGGCCGGACAATCCGTCACGAGGGATGATTTCTTCAACCGGCCGCAAGTGTTCCGAGATGGCGTGCAAATCCCGGGCGATCTCTCCCAGGATCTCGCTTCCCCCTGTAAAAACTGCGGCATGCCATTTCACATCCACTTGAACCTCCCTGAAGCCTCTGATTTTATGGATCTGAACCCGTTCATTCTCCATGCCTGAAACCGCCAGGAAACCCAAGGTCTTGGAAAGAAATAACTTCCCTTAACAATATCTCGTTTTCTTCGATTTCCTCTGCTTTTCGCAGTTTTTCATAATCTCAAGTCCAAGCTGCCCTATGAATGTCAAGTTCTGACATCCGACTCCTCGAGCATCCGGATCAACCCTGCAATCCGCGTCAATTGATTGGACAACCTGCTGCTCAAATCATCATGTGCCTTCCGCAATACATCCGACGCTTCCCCGCTCCAGCACGATGACATTCTGCCACTGCGGACTTCCGCGGCTTCAACAAGCATAGTCAGTGCTTTTTCACATACTGCAAGTGCATTGGTCGCTTCTTCCCGAGTCTCTTTCGTCATGGCACGGTCCTCCCCTGTCCGATGCGCATTGCCGGACCGACGGTTTTTTCTCTGCCGCATGGACTGGCATGTCGCTTAAATCACGCTCAGCCGATTGACCTCTTCTTCGAGTTCATGCTCCCGACGTTCCATTCGATCGGCCGAAGTACAAAGGATTCCGGCGATTTCCTGCCAATGGGTCGACACGTCCGAAATGCTTTCAGATATGTCATCCAAAACCCTGCAGAAAGAGCCATCATGACTCTGCCCGGGATATGGAACAGCTTGCTGCAGCTCGAGCCGCTGTGAAATGATATGAAGTTCACTGGAGATGCTGCGGCATGCCAAAGCATCCTCATCCATATCTCCGGCAATCCGTCTCATTGCATTTGTATCTGCTGACACTGCTGTCCCGTACATGCCTGTTACCCTTTCCGTCCCGCTGACTTACCCATAAACCTGGACCTGGCATATCCTTCTTCTATGTCTGAACACCCGCGCCATCCGCCCGATACAGCGCTTCCCGCGATGTTCGGATTGCTTCTCCGAGCAGGCGGAGTTTGTGAATATATGCTCGGGCAGTCGGACCATCCCAGTTGACAGCCAGGTTTGCCTCAAGGTCTTCCAATTGTCTCACCATCTCGTCCAGCCTGCGCAAATCCGTCATCAACAAGTCCGGCATGAGAACCTCTCTTTCACTTTTCATCGGCAGCACTCAATAAATCATCATCTGTCCATTACAACAGCTTCTGTCCATCACAACAGCATCAATCCGTCGCCATGCTGCAGTCCGGTCTCCCCGAAAGTAAGAACAGGCTGCAGCACCCTGCCTTCCTTCACAAAAAAAAGACGCAACGAATCCGCATCGCTGATTGCCAATCCGGTTTCCGCAGCCACCAGACGGACCGCAAGCGCAATGCCGTCCGAAACCTGCATGGCACAAGGGAAACGACACTCCGCCTGAAAACGGATGGCTGGAACATGCAGTTCCAGTATCAAGTGCTCATTCATCATCCTTCACTATCCTTCACTATCCTTCACTATCCTTCATTATCTTTCGTCATATTTCATCCTGCATCTTTCATAATGCATCCTTACATCCTTACATCCTTACATCCTTCATCCTTCATCCTTCATTCCCGCGCATCCATCTGCTGATTTTTTCGGCAGCCAGGCTATCCATCTGGTCCGGGCACCGAACTATAAAAGAGACGCCGGACGGTTCCGCGGAACCGTGCCTCCCGAGGCTGTCCGAGGTCACTTCCCATAGAACCTCTCGCCCCTCCACCAGAAGCAGAATGATTTCCCGGAGCCCCGCCTGATGCTGTTCCAGACAAAGATGGGTCCGTTTTTCAAGCAGGGATGCTGCAGCGTCCAGCGCCTCGGCTTCCGTGAAACCCGCTTCCGCAAACACTCGGCGGGCTGTGGCCATATCCGCGTTCTGCAGGCTGTTCGCCGCTTTTCGAGCCATGGCGCCATCCAATGACATTCCCATACCGCATGTTCCTGCCTCGGACGGCTCCGGTTCCGGCGGTTCCAGATCGAGTACAGTGAACAGTGCCTGTTCATCTTCGCAGGGGATGAGCACATACCCGCCATCCGACGACAATTCCTCCTGAAGAACAGCCAGACGCTTCTCCCTGCGGACAAGAATCCGGACCGGCATGCTTTGAAACACCTTTGTTCCGGACATGACCAGCGTGCTGTCAGGATGGAACAAGGTTTCCAGAACGAGCAGGATGGCACCATCGAGTTCGACGGGGGACCCGGCAGGCAGCCTTCCGGCCATTTCCTCCAGCGGCATGAACCCCTTGTCGCACAGCGATGCCCGCATGCTTCGCCAGTGCCCTGCCAGCACCTCCGCATCTGCAGCCGCAAGGTGCTCCACATCGCCCAGGCCGGGGAGGCGGTCGGCGCCATGCATGGCCGCCAATAGCAGCAATTCGTTCCGCTGGAATCGAAATCCGGCGGACAGACCCTGGACCATGACATCACCCCCCATCCCTGATTCTATCGGTTTGGCCGCCGGATGCAACCGAATCCGACAAACGGCTGGTTTCTTCGGACAAGTCTGCCGTTTCGCAGTCCAGGGCGGCCCGAACCGCTCCTTTGCAGCTCCTGGACATCGGAATCGCATCGCGCTCCGAAAACCGGACCAGCATGCCATGCCAATCCACTTCGCGTATGCGGCCCAGATTGGCGATGAAGCCTTTATGAACCCTCAGAAACCGCTCTACCGGAAGGTTCCGGCCAATTTCGTCCAGGGTTCCGTAGAACCCGATGCGCTGAGCCCGGGTCACGGCAAAAAGCTTCTTTTCAGCAGCCTCGAAATAGAGAATGTCCTTGTACCGGAGCCGGTGCATCTGTGCGCCGAAGGAAACGGACAGACAGTCATTGTCTGTGTCCAGCAGCAGATAATCCGCATACGCGCTTTCGAAGAGGTCCGCGATCTCCTTCGTTCTGACTGGCTTGATGTGGATGCCGCTGGGGCGTAGAAGACCGTCGAACGCCTGCTGAATCTGCGCGTCATGTTCCGCGGAGAAGACCAGATAGGAATTCCTGTTTCCCTCCCGGACCTGAACCGACACATCCTGGAACATCAGGTTCACCAGCGCATAATGAACATCCCGGCTCTCCGCGAGATGACCGAGAATGGCGCCGGACGACAGGCTGACCCGTACGATGCGCGCATCAAGGCCTTTTGAGGATATCCTCTCCTTCAGCGTTCTGGATGCCTGCAGGACAAATTCCTTCGAGGGATCGCAGATGAGAATCGGCAGCATCGAATCATCACCCGCCTTCCGCCATCAGCTGGAGCAGATCCCTGATATGCAGCGCACGCAAGGTGTCGTCCTGAACGGGAACCGCCAGAGCCGTCTGGAATTCCAGAACACGGTCTGCCGAACGGCCTGCCAAGAGCAGCCCGCGTCCCGGCACTGTGTCCGGTTCCCTGTCGCCAATGGGTCCGAGAATGTCCCGGTACGCATACCGATCATTCATCTGAAGCACCAGTCGGCTCCGGATTGAATCCAGAATCCGCGCCGGTATCGAACTGCGGGTGCTGCCCGTCAGAACCAGAAACAGGCCATAAGCCTTTCCATCGCGTGCCAGCTGAACCACCTGCTCCTCCAGGACGGGGTACCGTTCATGCAGCACATGGCACCCATCGATGCAGAGGATGTGGGCAGGCATCTGTCTGCCCGAAGCTGAAAGATAGGCGGGCAGGCTTCCGGCACTCCAACGGGAGAAATCGAACCGCCGGCGCTCCAGTTCGGCCGTCAGCCGGTTCAGCACCCGGCGAATGCCGGTTTCGTCTTCGGCAAACGCAACCGCCTCACAGTGCGGCGCTTCGGAAAAACCGCCGAGGATACGGCTGTTGAAGTCCAGAACGCTGAAACGGACCGATTCAGCACTTTCCCGTCGACAGAGGGAAAACAGAAGGGTTTGCAGAAGTGTGGTCTTGCCGCTGCCGGAAGCGCCATATACAGCCAGATGCCCAAGGCTTCCGAACGGGGCGGCCACAGGAAACTGAATCTGCTCCTCAGGATCGTCCGCTAGACCGATCCGGGGAGACAGCCAGTCTTCCCCTTTCGTTCGGACAGGATCCGTCTGCGGATTCATCGCGGCAAGTTCTTCAAGGGAGATCATCCTGGGCAGAACCGGCATCCAAATCGGAAGCGGTTTCACGCCAAGAATGCGCGCAGTCTCCCGAACAGCCTCGGCAACTGCATCGGCCTGCGATTGACGCGATGTGCCTGCCGATGCATGAAGACTTGCTTCACGAACAGGCCTGCCACAGATGTCCAGCATCGAAACCGTCTGGTCGGACACGCGCGAAAACTGCTCTCTCGGCACATAGGCGACACCCCCGTATCCGCCCTGAACCTGCACGAACAACTCGTCATTGCCGACCTGCACACAGCATCGCCCGGACTGGCGGATGTCCGCCGCATCCGGTCTGCGGAGAATCTCATGGCTGTCCTGCCGGTCCAGCACCTTCAGGCAGACCCGCAGACGGGAATTGCCCCAGATGCGGTCATCCACGATGCCGTTCGGTCGCTGGGTCGCGAGGATCAGGTGAAACCCAAGGCTCCGACCGATTTGCGCGACATCGATCAATTCCCGCAGAAACTCCGGCTGAAGCACTTTCAGCCGGGCAAATTCGTCACAGGCAACAATCAGATGCGGCATGGGTTCCTCGACATGTCCTTCCTTCCAAAGCGCCTGATACCGGTCGATTCGATTCACGCCGGCTGCCGCGAAGCGCTGCTGCCGGCGCTTCAGTTCAGCCCTGATGGCAATGAGCGCGCGATGAAGACTCGCGCCGGACAGATTGGTGACCGTGCCGACCAGGTGTGGCAAGTCCGCCAGACCGCCGGCCATGCCGCCTCCCTTGAAGTCGATGATGAGAAAGGATACATCATGCGGATGGAAGTGCACGGCAAGCGAAAGGAGAAAGGTCATCAGGAACTCGCTTTTCCCGGAACCGGTCATTCCGGCTATCAATCCGTGCGGTCCATGCCCGTCTTCGTGAATGTCCAGCAGGAAGCGCGCGCCATCCGGGCGCACCCCGACAGGGACGGCGAGTGACTTCTGCGGCGCGCCGGTCCGCCATTTTTCTGAAATCCGCAAATCTGAAACGGCACCTGCCTCAAACAGATCCAGAAAAGGCACGTTCTCAGGCAGACCGGCTGCACCCGGCCGGGGCAGCGTGCGACGGGATGCGAGCCGCTTGCCGAACTCAGCGCACAGTACTGCATCCGGATTTTCCTGCAGAAACGGCAGAAACCGGTTGTCCTGCCTGTCACGGATATAAAACCCGCTGTTTTCGACCCCTGCCTGCAGGATGGCTCTGCAGGTTCGTGGCAGTCTTGAGAGGATGCCGTATGCGTACAGCACCGTGACGCCCGACCCGCCTTCCGGCTCGGAAAGGAGACGGTTCATCGTTTCCGGATCCACCAGCGACGAATCCGTCATGATGAGCACCAGATGCGGCTGATTCCGATCAGCTGCCTGTCTGCCACGGGAAGAACGCCATTCCTCACGCGTATGGGTTCCGATATCGCGGTTCCTCTGAAAAGGCGCCAAAACCCGCAGCAGATGCCGGACCTCGCTCTCCGATGTCGCGATGTATCGATCTTCCAGTGCGTCACACCAGAAATGCGGCAGGTGACGGATCCAGTCAAACGCCGTCAAATCTTTGCCGGAACCGATGAAAGCAATTTTGAGCTCATCCGGCGCATGCAGAAAGGTCATTTGTATGATGAGGGAGGACAGAAGGGAAAGCATGTCCGATGAATCTCCAAGCAGACCGACATGCCTTTCCTCCCGAAAGGAAAGCACCACCGGAACACCCGCCTGAACGGCATATTCCTCTTTCAACCGGCATGCGGTCTGCTCTGTTTCACCCTCCCGGATACGTGCCTGAACCAGCGACGGGAGACTCCCTGTTCCCAGACGCAGGCAAAGAAAATCCACCTCTTCCGGTGACCTCTCCCACAGTCGTCGTACCCCCGAAGTGTCTGACAGAAGCTTTATCAGCATTCGGGAAGATGGATGGAGATATTCATGCAGAATCCTGCTGTTTCGGCTGTTTCGCCGCTCCAGCTCCAGACGCGCGCGTTCCAGGCTTTCGCGATGTGCATTCATCCGGTTTGATTCCAGTTCAGCCAGCCGAACCGACCGGACATGTTCCAGCCGGATTGGCCAGGCAACCGAGCCTGCCAGCAGGATGATTGTGAATGCGCCCAGCACGGCAAGCGCGCCAGGCGGAACATTGGACCGGAAGGACAGGAAAAAGAGAATGGCAGCTGCCAATCCCATGCCGCCGAAGAGCAGGGACGGAACAATCAGGAAGACCTGTGACCGGTTGACCGTCTCTGCAGGGGGCAATGGTTCCAGATCGACAAACCCGGTCTCCAAAGTCTTCATGATTCTTGGGGACCGCCTGTACGGGGGGACCGCGGCATGCATTCCCGGATCATCTTCTGCATTGGTGGCCATTGTATTTGCGGCCACTGTATTTCCATCCTGGTCCTGAATCGTGGCCTCTGCATTTCTATCCTGTTCCTTATTCGTGGCGGCGGTATTTCCTTCCCGTTCCTGAATGCGGCCCGG
>JAIFNI010000110.1 GCA_020047785.1 Clostridia bacterium | reverse complement strand
GCCATCCGAATTCTTCCGTGCCCGAGGTCAGCATCTGATAGACGAGAAAGAGGGGGATGAACAGGACAGAACCCGGCAAGCCAGTCCCCGCGACACCGGAGAGAATGAAAACAGGAATGGCAGGCAGGACGGATATGCCAAGCAGGATGCCCAGAAGCAGGAGCACATCATGTGCATGAAAGCGTCCCCGCAAGGATGCCGGCATCCCTTCCCGCCGGCGGACAAACAGAAATCCCAGCAGGGGGCCATAGACCGCCGTTAACGACAACAATAACGGAAGAATCATCTGGCGTGTCAGCGACCCGTTCAATGCACCGGCAAGGAAATCCGCATTTTGAGGCAGCTTGCTGCCTTGGACCAAACTGATGAGGATGGCCGCTCCCCAAAAGAACCAGGACCATCCGTATGCAATCAGATTGTATGGAAGGAGATTGTTCTTTTTCATGGAGCCCTCCTGTGTGGCGGGGGATACCCGGATGAGTCCATTATAGCGTGCAGCCTGTCTTCCATGAAAGTTCCAAAAGTCACGAGCAGGCGGCGGGCAGGCATGACGAAAGTCATGATGCGACATCGGAGACATCCGCCGAGACACGCATCCGAATTAATATTTCCCACCATCGGGATTGTCTGTCGAAATGGGCATCCGGATTGACATTTCCCACCAGCAGGACTATCTTTTGAACAGAAGGACAGCGCCATTCCCATCCGGATGAGTTTGGCCGACGGGAGATCGGGCGCAGTATCCGGGAGGTGTCCGCGATGGCGCAGATCCGCATCAGAGGAGCGCGCGAGAACAATCTCAAGGGCATCGGCGTCGACATCGGCGACGGCCTGACGGTTGTCACCGGTGTATCCGGCTCGGGAAAGAGCTCTCTCGTTCTTGATACGCTCCATCATGAGGCAAAGCGCCGGCTGATGGAGGTTTTCGATTTTGGTGGCGCACTTCATCTCTCCCCTGCCCATGTCGATTCCCTGACGGGTATTGGTCCGTCTGTCGCGGTGGAACAGAACCTCCTGAATCGGAACCCCGCCTCCACCCTGGCAACTTTTTCCGGCTTGCACCCTTTTCTGAGGGTGTTGTACGCCCGGTTCGGGGAGCGCAGCTGCGCCGTGTGCGGAGAGCCTGTTGCCATCCTGAACGAGGATGAAATCACAGCAAGGATTTTCGCACTGGGCAGGGAGGCTTCCCTGTCACTTTTCGTTCCGATGCTGAGAGGCGTTCCCGGAAGTCACACGACGCTCCTCCGTCTTTTGTCGGCCGAGTTCGGCAGTGATGCGCTCCGCGTGGATAAGAATGCCTGGGATGGCTTGCCGCTGGCTCCGGCCGAACCTCATCACCTCGACATTGAACTCGTCCACTGGGATCATGCCCCGACTTTGGCGGATACCCGCACGGTTATCCGGCAGGCGTGGTCCATGGGCGCGGACGCCATCCGGGCAGAAACACCAAACGCCGTCCGAACCCTCACCCGGGCTCCGGTGTGTGCGCATTGCGGCACATGGTTTTCCGCGCTCGAACCCATGTTGTTCCATCTTCCCTGCCCGCAATGTCATGGCTCCGGCTGCCCGGCCTGTGAAGGAAGCGGCTTGCATCCGGATGCTGCCGCCACCCGATGGCATGGCCTGAGGCTCCATGAACTGCTGGCACTTCCCGTGGAAGAGGCTCAGACACTGTTTTTGGAGACGGATTTCTCTCCCGGTTCCAATCGCCTTCGCAGTGAGATTCTCACCCGGCTGAATGCCCTGATGCAGGTCGGATTGGGATATCCGGCGCTTGACCGACCCACTCCGACCCTTTCCCGCGGGGAATCTCAGCGTGTCCGGCTGGCCGTCATCCTCATCAGCCGCCTGGAGGACATGCTGCATGTCCTCGATGAACCGACTGTCGGGCAGCATCCAGCCGATGTGGCAGGTTTGCTTGACGCGTTCCGTGCCCTTCCCGGACCCGTCGTGTTCGTCGAGCATGACCGGGTCGCCGCAGCGGCGGCCGACCAGGTCATCGACATGGGGCCGGGGGCGGGTTCCAACGGCGGAGAGGTCGTTTTCGCCGGGACCCCTGCGGCATTCTGGGCGGCGGAAACGGATTCCGGCCGATACTTCAGTCTCCGGGAACGTGCGGCACTTCCCTCTCCGCGCAAAAAGCCGGAATCTTTCCTGCTGCTGCAGGGAGCGAATTCCCGGAACCTCCGGCATATCGACATTCCTGTCGCCTTGAGGCGGTTCAACGTTATCACGGGGGTTTCCGGCTCCGGCAAAAGCACCCTGGTCCGGGAGGTGCTTGTTCCTACCCTTTCCTTCGGGAATGCGACCGGATGCGCGGCGTTTTCCATCGTTGCAGGGGAAGGAGCCGTCCAGACAGAAACAGACGGAAATCCGCTCCCCGAGGCCATATTCGTCGACCAAAGCCCCATCGGCCGGAATCCGCGTTCAAACCCCGCCACCTACACGAAACTGGCGGATGTCATCCGGGATTTCTGGGCCGACCGGACAGGATTGTCCCCCTCCCGATTCTCCTTCAATCGCCCGGAGGGTGCCTGCACCGCCTGCAATGGCCTCGGCTCCGTCGAAGTGCCTATGAGATACCTGCCCTCCGTCTGGATTCCCTGCGAAGAATGCGGCGCCCTGCGCTTTTCGGAGGAAGTGCTGGCCGCCGTGGTGGCATTCGGAGACAAGACTCTTTCCATCAGCGACTTCTACAACCTCAGCATTCAGGAGGTTCTGCGGCTGCTGGAGCAGGATCCACGCCCGACAAGCCGCCAGCGTGCCGCCTTCGACCCAATCCTTCATGCGCTGTGCGACATCGGTCTGGGGTACCTGAAGCTGGGCCAGCCTTCTCCCACCCTCTCCGGCGGAGAAGCCCAACGAATCAAGCTTGCCAAATATCTGGGGCGGAAAAACCTGTCAGGAAGCCTGCTGATCCTGGATGAACCGACAACAGGCCTTCATCCGAAAGATGTCACCGGGCTGCTCGCTGTCCTCGACCGTCTTGTCCGGCATGGCGCCACGGTTGTGGTGGTGGAGCATGATACGGATACCATCCGGGCCGCGGATTGGGTCATCGACCTTGGCCCCGGTGCAGGCCCAAAGGGCGGTCGGCTGATGTACGCAGGCAGGCCGGAAGGATTGGCTGCCTCTCAGGGTTCCCTCACCGGGAAGGCTCTGCGGGAGGAAGCCGACCTTCATCCGCACAGCCTGCCAAACCGGAAACCGACTCATGTCCGAACACCGGTCATCGCCATCCGGAACGCCCGCGCCAACAACCTCAAGTCGGTGGATGCCGATATTCCGAAAGGCACGCTGACAGTCGTGACAGGCGTATCGGGCTCGGGAAAGTCGAGTCTCGTTCTCGACGTGCTCGAATCGGAGGCACGCAGGCGTCTGCTCGAGAGCTTTTCCATGTATGAACGCCAGAGTCTTCGGGAAGGACCGGAGGCAGCAGTTGACGAAATACGGGGCCTCGGCGTGGTGGCCACAGTGGGTTCGACAAGGGGACTGAACATGCGCCGCGCGACGGTGGGTTCCGTGACGGAATTGTCGCACCATCTGGCTGTTCTGATGGCCTGGCTTGGAGAACGCAGCTGTCTTTCCTGCGGTGCCGTCATGACCCGAAGACAGGACAAATGGCAATGCGAATGCGGTGCATCGGCACAAATCGCACCTCCCCGCTATTTTCAGCCCAACCATTATCATTCCGCCTGCACGGTCTGCAACGGCATCGGAACCAACCGAAAACCGAATCCGTCCAAGCTGATCATTCGACCGGATCTCCCCATCAATGCCGGTGCCATGCACTCACCGGGATTTTTCCCGAAAGGGTATCTGGGGAAACCTTTCAACGGCGGATATGATCTGGTGCAGGCTCTTGCAGCCAAATACGGCTTCGATTCCTTCAAAACGCCCTGGAACCGGATGACGCCCGAGGCACAAAATGCGTTTCTCTTCGGGGACCCCGTACCCATGCCGGTGCAACATGTCAGCAAAACCGGCCGGATACAGGAAGGAATTGAGCCGTTTCCCGGATTCTACGGCTGGCTGCGGGACTGGGACTTCGGCGGAACCTACACGGATACGGAGCCATGTCCGAAATGCGGCGGCTCCGGGCTTCGCCCGGAATATCTCGCGGTCACGCTGAGCGGCCGAAATCTGCATGAATTGAACCTCCTGCCGCTGACCCGCCTGCATGAAACGCTTTCATCGTTGGCAACCTCCACGGGCATGGGAGTCGCCGGGCCTCTCCGGGAACGGGCGGAACCAAGTCTGCGCATCTGCCTGCAACGGCTTCATTTCCTGCTGCGGGTCGGGGTTGGCTACATGCATCTCGACCGTTCGGCTTCCACGGTATCGGCCGGTGAGGCACAACGCCTATCGCTGGCCGGTTTGCTGGGAAGCGGACTGACGGATCTGACCATCCTGCTGGATGAGCCGACCCGTGGCCTGCATCCGTCGGAGGTCGATGCCCTGGTGGAGGCATTGCTGGAGCTCCGGGGGAATCCGGGTCAGAATTCCTCCAACACCCTCATCGTGGTGGAGCACGATCCAGGAGTGCTGCATGCCGCGGACTTCATCCTGGACATGGGACCGGGCGCCGGTGCTGCCGGGGGAACCATTGTCGCGCAGGGGACGCCGGAGACGGTCGCGCACACGGATACCGCCACTGCCCGCTGGCTGCGGGGGGAACGCAGGCCGGAACTTCACAGGCGGCGTGCTCCGAGGGACTGGATGAAAGTTCTCGGTGCCGCCGGGAACAACTTGAAGCACCTCGACGTTTCTTTGCCCCTCGGCGTTCTGACAGGTTTGTGCGGCGTTTCCGGTTCGGGAAAAAGCACATTTCTGGTGGACACCGTCGGTCTGACCCTGGCTCCGAAGAAACAGACAACCTCCGTCGCGTATGAGAATATGGACCCGGGCGCGCACGAATCCATCATAAATGCGCCGAAACGGGTCATCATTGTCGACCAGACGCGAAAGGGCATTCAAAGCCCTGCAAACTTCCTCGGAATCGAAGACGCGATTCACGCCATGTATGCGGAAGGCGAAGATGCAAAATCGCTCGGATTCAATGCGGAAAGCTTGTCCCGACAATGTGCCGCGTGCGGCGGAACAGGTTCCACGCGGATGGACATGGGGTTTCTTCCGGATATCGTGGAACCCTGCGAAGCCTGCCGGGGTTCCGGTTACCGTTCGGAGACACGGGACCTTTTCCTTGGCGGCATCTCCCTGCCGGACTTCTTTGACCTCACCATCGATCAGGTCCTGGAAAAATTCGCCGATGCGGAACGACTGACACGACCATTGAGATTCGTGCGGGAAGTGGGTCTCGGCTATCTGACCCTTCGGCAGCCGGGTCATGCGTTGTCCGGCGGAGAAGCCCAGCGGCTGAAAATCGCCGACGAGTTGGCCAGAAAAACAAAAAAAGAGGACCATGTCCTCTATATCCTGGACGAGCCGACTCTTGGCCTTCATCTCGAGGATGTCGCCCTTTTGTCCAAGGTCCTGCACCGGCTGGTGGACGGGGAAATCGGAGAACACGGACTATCCGGCGCAAACGGCAAAACAAGTCGGGACACCGGAAAAAACACGGTCATCGTCGTCGAACACCACACCCATCTGCTGGCCGCCTGCGACTGGCTGATTGAGCTCGGCCCGGTGGGCGGACCCGAGGGCGGGCATCTGATTGCGGAAGGAACACCGGAACAGGTTGCCTCCGGTCATACCCCGACCGCGCGGTATCTCCGTGATGTTCTGGCAACAGCGATCCGACAGGAGGAGCGAGAATGAACATACACATCGGGAAACGTCTGTCTCTGCTTCTGTCCGACCCATCGCCCTGTCTTCGAATGAGGGTCCTGCAGGAACTCATGGATATGCCCGACAACGATCCCGAGGTGATGGAACTGTTTGGAATGCGGGAAACAGACCCCCTGGCAGTTTCCCTGTTCCACAGTCAGAACGTGGACGGTTCCTGGGAAGCAGACGGGCGCATGTGGCAGGGAAACAGGCTGAGAGCCACCTCTCTGGCACTTGCAAGGCTTGGATATCTTGGTTTTGACAGAACCCATCCAGCCATCCGCCGTGGGGCTGATTATCTTTTTTCGCTTCAGCAGATGGACGGCGGTTGGCCCCTAACAAGCGCGGAAGGAATGGAAGAAGGGGAAGGCTATGTGATGATTCCGCTTCAAACCGCACTTCCCCTTCGTGCTGTCGCCTTGTGCGGATATGCAACCGATCCGCGCGCGGAAAAAGCATACGAATGGCTGTTGATGAGACGTTTGGCGGATGGCGCCTGGCCGACCGGCATAGCGGGCGGGACGGAGACCACAGGCGTGCGCGGCCGTGTCGGCGGCTACCGCCGTCTGGCGCATTCAAGCTGGGGCTGCAGAACCAATACCACGGCGGCTTTGCTGTGTCTGGCACAACATCCGGAACGCTGTCGCGGGGAGGAAGCCCGGCAGGCGCTTGACCTGCTTCTCGGCCGTGAAACCCGGGAAAGGAAGACAGTCGGCTTCGAGATATCCAGACTTCTTGGTGCTGAACCGACACGGGGGTATCTCACGTATTTTGCCCGGTTTGATCCCGGCCTGCTTCTCGATTTGTGTCGAATGACAGGCGCATCGGCTGAAGACGCGCGGGTTTCCGACCTCACAGGCTTCATCTGTGATACACTTGGAGAAACCGGACTTTGGCGATATGAAGCGCAGCCGCAGATTTCACGCTGGGTGACATTCGCCCTTCTCCGCTCTCTCAAAGAACTTCAGGCAGACGGAGGCTGGACCGGGAACGAGCCGCAGACACCGTTCCAATCCTACCCGAACCGGCGCAAACGATTTTGAAAAAGGAGCCTTCATCATGGAAAGACAGAACGAATCCCTGACACGCATTGCCCGCCTCCGGACAGCCATGGAAACGCTCGATCCGTCATGGGAAACGATATTCATCGTCGGCCGCGTGAACCAGTATTATTTCACCGGCAGCATGCAGGATGGCCTTCTGATCATCCGGAGGAACGGAACTGCCGCTTATTTCGTTCGGCGCAGCTATGAGCGGGCCCGTCAGGAATCCGACCTTCCTGATGTCTTCCCGATGGAATCCTATAGGGATGCGTCAAAATGCTTCGGTACGGAATGCGGCAGAACCTATCTCGAAACGGAAATCGCCACAATTGGCCTGCTTGAACGTCTTCGGAAGGCATTCACGTTCACGGACGCGTTTTCCGCCGATCGGACAATTCTGAGGGTCCGTTCTGTGAAAAGCCCTTATGAACTGAGCCTGATGGAGGAATCCGGACGGCTTCACAAATACCTGCTGGAAGAACTTGTGCCCGGACTTCTGGTCGAAGGAATGAGCGAAACGGATCTGGCGGGCCGCATCCATCTTGCCATGCTGGAAACCGGATACCATGGTGTGACACGATTCGGCATGTTCCAGACTGAAATGGGAATCGGACAAATCGCGTTCGGTGAGAATTCCCTGCTGCGCACCAGCTTCGACGGTCCCGGCGGCATGCTGGGCATGAGCGCGGCTGTCCCGCTTGTCGGAAACCGTGACCGGAAACTTTCGTCAGGCGACCTCGTGTTTGTGGATGTCGGTTTTGGTGTGGACGGGTATCACACGGACAG
>JAIFNI010000073.1 GCA_020047785.1 Clostridia bacterium | reverse complement strand
ATCTGCTCCGAATGGGACGGCGGTTCCATTCCCGGCCGGCTGCTGGCTGACGGTACGGAAATCCGCTCGGACAATCCCCGTTGGATGTCGGAAGTGAGGGTGTGGTATTCCCGCATCATCCCGATGCTGGCGAAATATCAGATTCACCGCGGTGGCAGCATCATTCTGCTTCAGGTGGAAAACGAGCTGGATTTCTTTGATTGTCCGAATCCAAACGCGTATATGGGTAAATTGGCCGCCATGGCCAGAGAATACGGCATGGATGTGCCTGTCTTCGGATGTGCGGGTCAGGGCAGCGTGGAAGGAGCCACCGGTTGGGCAGAGGATGTGGTTCCGACATTCAATTTCTATCCGGTCGCTTTTGATCCATCCTTCGATCCGGTGATCCTCACAGTGCACAAGGCGCTGCAGGAAAGAAACCTGCCGTTTCTGATCACGGAAACCGGAAGAGAACACTTCCTGCTTCGTCGTGAAATGGCAAACGGCGCCAGGTTGCTGGGCGCGTACAATCAGGTGGCCGGAACGAACTTCGGCTTCTCCGCCTCCATCAACAACTGGGGGAAGGGTGGCAATCCTCTTTCCTTTCTGGCAACGGACTATGACTTTGCCTCCATGATCGATGCGGCCGGCCGGTTCAGGGAAGAGGCACTGGAAGGAAGGCTTTTGGGCGGTATGCTGGATGCGTTGGGTGAACCTCTGGCAATGGCGCAGATTCAGGATGCGCACGATGTCACAGTCACTTGGCCGGAATGCTCCGGAATGAATTCCGGGAACGGAAACCTGCTGGATATGGGTGCGACGGGGAAACTGCTGGGCATTGCCAATTTTTCCGACAAGGAACAACCGGTTTCCATCCATGTGCCTGAAGGACAGTTCAAAGGAAGGGTCGGACCCTTCCGTGCACCGTTTTTTCCTCTTTCGTTGAATCTGGAGAAGGCGGGAATCGCCGGCATTTTGCTTTTCGCGTCGGCAGAGGTGCTGATGCTGTCGGAAGGGAATCTGTTCCTTTATGCAGATGGAACCCCGGAAGCACTATTTGAGGCTGTTGACGGGACAAGAAGCCATGTTGTCGGGTTCGGCGCGCACTCGGTGAATCTGGGCGGAGATCATCTGCAGGTCACCATGCTGACACGGGAAGCCGCGCAGCGGACGGATATCGGCCGTGGAGCCATGAAGGACCAGGTTCCGCAGAATCTTGTATCCACCCGGCTGGAACCTGAGGCCGTCAGAAGCGCTTCCCCGGAAAGGGAATGGATGCGTACCCGTCATGGGGAAAGCGGGATCCATATGGAAGCGTGCGGACTTTCGCGGGGCACGGGAACCTACCTTGTTTCCGTCGATGCCGGTACGGGGCTGCTGCTCAGGGGAGTCGTTCCGTCGATGCCGGTGCGGGACTGCTGCTCAAGGGAGCAGCCGATATCGTTCAGGGGTGGCGGAATGAGGAATACCTGGGAACACGCGTTTCAGGGGGGCAATGGCAGCATTTTCACGCTGCAGGGCAACCGGGCGTGGCTGCTTCCACACCTGAAAAGGTGAGTGGCCCTGAAACAGGCGATCTCATGCGTTTCCGCGTCGATTCCTGGGGACATTCGAATTTTGACGACGCAAGGCTCCCTTCCATGAGGATTGCCGCGCGCAAGGGAATCTGCGGACTTTTCCAGGTGGATGCGACAGAAAGTGCGAATCTGCTGTGGCGGTTCCGCCTTGAGCAGGAATGGCTGCCGGAAAGGCTTGACGCCGAAATGGACCCCATGGCGGCCATCCTGCCGCCGAACGCCTGGAATTCCACGCGGATGCCGCTCATTGCATCCTATTCCATCCAGTGGACCCTGCGGGAGGGCAGTGATGCCTGCGCGCTGGAAATGTCCGCACCGGAAGCCGAAACCGCTGTCTATGTGGATGGTATTCCGGCAGGAGCGATCAATGCCTTCGATCCATGGATGGATCTGACCGGATGGTTCAGGCCGGGGCAGACCCGCCGAATATCCCTTTTGTGCCGGAAGCGTCATTGGGCCGAACCTGCGGGCACACCGGTCCTTTATCACCTGAGAAAGCTTGTTCCCGATATTTCAGGATGTTCCGAGCTGGACTTGGCACGCCATGACTTTTCCGCGCTGCCGCAGGAGACGAACGGCCTGTGGACGGAAGGTGCATCCTGCGGCTCAATCGCCATGACGGCGGGAGAAACCTGGATATATCGGTTTCCGCTGGATGGCATAAAGCCTGCCTGCAGGAACCTGAGAATCAAGGGGCATGCCGTCAAGGTGACCGGGCTGTTCAATGGACACCTGCTGGGTCGTGTTTTCTGTCCGGGGGATAGCCGTCCGGCCATCGTAGGCGGAGACCCGGAACTGCTGTACCTGCCCGGGCCATGGTTCCCCGATTCCGACAAGACCGGCAGCGGGCTGACGCTGATCGTCGAAGCACTTGGTGCGGAGGCCATTCTGGAATCCGTATGTCTGGAACTTTGATGGAATCGATAGGAGAAACCGAGCCTTGAAAGATTCTGAGCAGACAATCCGGAACCAAATGAAGGAAAGGCCTTTTCGATGAAAACTGCACGCGGGCAATCCTGGAAATCGCTCCGCATCACGCGGAACAAAACAATAAACACAAAGCCGGGGAAGCCAACCATGGCGCTCCTGGCCTTTCTTTTGCTGGGATTCCTGACCATGTCCGCCTGCGGGTCAGCAGGCATGAAACCGGAGGAGAAGGAAATGACGGATGCACCTTTGGATACGGTACAGGCTACGGCGCAGAATGCGGCACAGGATACGGCGCAGAATACCGATACAGATGCAGCCGTCCCGGCCGAGTCCACCGGGAGCGCGTCTTCAGCGGAAGCCGGAGAAAAACCGGATGAAGGGGCCATTCTGCTTGATTCGGCCAGCAGGAGCCAGACAATGGATGGATTTGGCACATCGGGCTGCTGGTGGGCACAGGATGTCGGTACCTGGGATGTTTCCGTGAAGGATCGGATATCCGATTGGCTGTTCGATCGGGAAAAAGGGATCGGTTTGACGCAATACCGGTTCAATGCAGGCGCGGGCGGACTGAATGAAGCGAAGGATCCATGGCGCAGGGTGGAGACCTTTGAAACGGCACCCGGCGTTTATGACTGGACGAAAGATGCCGGGTCGGTGGACATGATGAAACGTGCCGTGGCCAGAGGTGTGGATGACGTTCTGATCTTCGCGAATTCTCCGCCCGGACGCATGCTGAAAAACGGCAGAACCACGGGGGACGATATCGGGAACCCGAACCTGATACCCGGCATGGAAGATGATTTTGCCCGATATCTTGTTGATATCGCCGACCATTTCAAAGCTGAAGGAATCCCTGTCAGGCATATCAGCCCGGTTAACGAACCGCAATGGAACTGGAAGCTGGATAATGGCCAGGAAGGCTGCCATTATGAACCGAAGGGAGTTCTGGAAGTCGGGCGTGCCCTCGTGCTGGAACTGAAGGCGCGGAAAAGCAGTTTCACGGCATCGCTGGTTGATTCAGGGAAAATGTGGGACGCGAAATACACGGTTGATCTGTATGGCAAGCTGGCTGGTGACAAGGAACTGTCTGCATGGCTGCCGCATTTCGCCGTTCATGCCTATTGGAGCAGCGAAGAGGACAAGCGGATGCTGGCTGCGGCCATCCGGAACAGCGGATATGACCTGCCTCTCTGGCAATCGGAATGGTGTCAGATGGAAGGCGGGAAAGATTTCGGGATGGAAAGCGCCATGGTGCTCGCACGCTGCGTGCACGAGGATCTCACCATTCTCGACTGCACGGCATGGCAGACCTGGATTGCCGTTTCACGCTACGATTACAAGGATGGACTGGTTTATGTGGATACTGCTTCCAAAACGGCCGAGGACATGAAAAGACTATGGGCGCTCGGCAATTGGAGTCGTTTCGTAAGACCCGGTTATATTCGGATTGCGGCGGAATCTCCGGACAAAAATCTGCTTGTTTCCGCCTGGCTGTCGCCGATGAGCGATGAAGTTGTGCTGGTTGTCGTGAATGAAGGAACAAACGACATTTCTTCGAACATTTCGAGCCTGCCGGATTCCGGGACTTCGTCCGTACCCCAAACCATGACTGTATGGGAAACATCTGCGGCACATAATCTCGAAAAGGTGTCCGAAGGGAACACGGATGCCTGCATGTTTCCTGCACGGAGCATCACCACCCTTGTCATGCGCTGAAGATTCAGGCGACCGGTTATCAGGCTTTCTGACCGTTGCGTGTGTTCATATCGTCATAGCATGGTGCATATTCTCGGATTGTGCGCAGACTTGCCTTGCATTATCATGAGGGAAGAATCGGCTTTCACGTTTTGACACTGTGGGGAATCATCGATTTTCCTGGTATGGTACCTGTGTGAAATCGTGTCTTTCCCGCCTTTGCATGATTCGACGGACAAGGTGAAATTTCATCATGGAGGGTTCAGATATGAGCAGCAAACCTCGTCAGTATCCGGCCATCAATCCTTCCTTTCCCAACATGCTGCATGGCGGGGATTACAATCCGGACCAATGGATTCGGACCCCTGAAATCTGGGATGAGGACATGCGTCTCATGAATCTCGCCCATTGCAACACCATGTCCGTGGGCATTTTTTCCTGGGCGATGCTCGAGCCGGAGGAAGGATGCTACGAATTCGGCTGGCTTGACACCATCATGGACAAGCTTGCCGCAGAAGGAGCCCGGGCTGTTCTGGCCACCCCGAGCGGTGCATGGCCGGCCTGGCTTTCAAAAAAATACCCCGAGGTGATGCGGATTGAGTCGAACCGCCATCGGAATCTGCATGGTGGACGGCACAATCACTGCTTCACCTCGCCGGTCTATCGGGAGAAGACGCAGAAAATCAACCGGTTGCTCGCGGAACGGTACAAGGACCATCCGGCCCTGCTGGTCTGGCACATCTCGAACGAGTATGGTGGAGAGTGCCATTGCGATCTTTGCCAGAATGCCTTTCGGGACTGGCTGCGGAAACGGTACAACCATGACATCGACGCGCTGAATCTGGCCTGGTGGACAGGATTCTGGTCCCATCGCTTCAACAGTTTCGATCAGATCGAGTCCCCCGCGCCGCATGGAGAGCATTCGGTCCATGGTCACAATCTGGACTGGAGGCGTTTCGTCACGGCCCAAACCACGGATTTCATGAAGCAGGAAATGATTCCGCTGCGGGAACTTACCCCGAATATTCCCATCACCACAAACATGATGGGCACCTATCCCGGTCTCGACTACTGGAAGATGGCTCCGGAACTGGATGTCATATCCTGGGACAATTATCCCTCCTGGCACAGGGATGATCGGAAAACCTGGCAGTTGGCATCGGACATTGCATTCGTCCACGACATCAACCGCTGTCTGAAGGGCGGCAAACCTTTCATGCTGATGGAAAGCACACCGAGCCATGTGAACTGGCAGCCCGTGAACAAACTCAAAAGACCCGGCATGCATCGTCTGTCCTCCCTGCAGGCTGTAGCACATGGCGCGGATACGGTCCAGTATTTCCAATGGCGCAAGAGCCGGGGTGCTTCTGAAAAATTCCACGGCGCGGTGGTGGATCATGTCGGTCATGAACACACCCGGGTTTTCCGGGATGTGACGGAAGTCGGTCTGGACTTGGAGAAGCTTTCCCCTGTCATCGGAACAACCGTCCGGCCCGATGCTGCGGTGATCTACGACTGGGAGAACCGCTGGGCCATCGACGATGCGCAGGCACTCCGGAACGGTCGCGGTGAAAAGAAATATGAGGAAGTCTGCAAGCAGCACTATCAGGCCTTCTGGGAACAGGGCATCCCGGTCGATGTCATCGACTCCGAATGCGATTTTTCGGGATACAAGCTTGTGGTGGCACCCATGCTGTATATGCTGAAACCGGGTGTGGCTGAACGGCTGACAGCTTTCGTGGAAGCAGGCGGGACACTGGTCACGACCTTCTTCACCGGATATGTGGACCAGAGTGATTTGTGCTTCCTTGGCGGATTTCCCGGCCCCTTGAAAAAGGTGACCGGCATCTGGTCGGAGGAAATCGATTCGCTGTACGATACCGACACAAATGGTGTCCGTTTTTCCGTCGACAACGAACTGGGTCTTGCCGGAGCCTGGATGGCGCATACCTATTGTGAGATCATCCATGCGGAAGGCGCCAGGGTTGCGGCTTCCTACACCACGGATTTTTACGCGGATCAACCGGTACTGACTGTCAATGACTATGGAAAAGGACAGGCCTGGCATCTGGCGGCTATGACGGAATACGGTTTTTTGCAGGCATTCTATGGCAAGTTGGCGGAAAAGCTTACACTGCTGCATTCGCTGGACACGGAGCTGCCGGAGGGCGTTTCCGCCCAACTGAGAACCGATGGCTCAACCCGTTTTGTCTTCCTGATGAATTATTCGGAAGAGGAAAAGACAGTCGCGATCCCGGAGAAGGCAACCGACCTGCTGACAGGAACGGAATGTTTTGGAACTGTTGGCTTGGAACCGTATGGGGTGGTCGTGCTGAAGATTTGACAGATTCATGCGGGCCAGCCCCATTCGGGCAACCCATTGTGTCTTGCGCGCGGGCGGAAATAGCCGTAAGATTGTAGACAAACAGCGGCAGTCTTCTTTCTGGTTGAGGCTTCCCGTGTTGCGGACAGAGTGGAAAGGCGGACATGATATGTTTTCAAAAAAGGTTGTGGACTCTCTGGCCGGGTCATCCATGATCCGGGCCATGTTCGAAGAAGGAAACAAGCTCCGCAAGCAATTCGGAGCAGAAAATGTCTTTGACTTCAGTATCGGAAACCCGGAGATTGAACCGCCGGAACCGGTTCTGGCGAGTCTTCGCGCCCATGCCGCGACGGATCGGAAGGGAACGCATCGGTACATGGCCAATGCCGGGCTGGAAGAGGTCCGCGTCAAAGTGGCAGCCTGGTTGTCCGGGAAAAGCGGTGTGCCGCTGAATGCCGGGCATATCGTCATGGTATGCGGAGCAGCCGCCGGATTGAACATCACCCTCAAAGCCCTCCTGAATCCCGGTGAGGAAGTCATGGTGGTGTCACCATTCTTCGTCGAGTATCTGGCCTATATCGACAATGCCGGCGGGAAGCCTGTTTCCGTCAAACTGAAGACGGGCTCCTTCGACCTGGATGTGCCGGCGATGGAAGCTGCGCTCACACCTGCAACAAAGGCTATCATCCTCAACTCCCCCCACAATCCGACGGGAGTCATTTTCGCCCGCAGTGATCTGGAAGCGTTGTCTGAAGTGCTGGAACGGAAGGGGCGCGAGTTCGGAACTGAAATTTACGTCATTTCGGATGAACCGTATGTCAGCATTGTCTATGATGGCGTGGAAGTGCCGAATCTGATGTCCATTTTCCGCAATGCGATCGTGGTGAATTCCTTCAGCAAGTCCCTGGCGCTGCCAGGAGAGCGAATCGGCTTCATCGCGGCATCCAGCCGGATTCAGGATGTTTCCGTCCTCATGGGTGCCTGTGTGTCGCTGAATCGTACGCTTGGATTTGTCAACGCACCGGCTTTGTTCCAGCGGGTCATCGCGGACAATCTGGATGTGACGGTCGACACGGAATTCTACAAGATACGGCGCGACATGCTGTACAACCATCTCACGTCCATCGGCTTCACTTGCGTGAGGCCGAACGGCGCATTTTATCTGTTTCCTGAAACACCAATACCCGATGATGTCGCATTCACGAAAAGTGCGGTGAAGTACAACCTGCTTCTGGTTGGTGGCAGCGGGTTCGGTTGCCCCGGACATTTCCGTCTTTCATACTGTGTGGATATCGGAACGATCGAACGGTCCCTGCCCGCCTTCACAAAGCTGGCGGAAGAGTACGGGATGAAGAAAGCCTGACAGGAATCCACGTGAGCAGAATGTCGCCCGATGAGACGCTGGGATTTTCAAGAAAAGGCTGTCACCCATTTGTGGATGACAGCCTTTTTCGCTTCCGGAGGAAAGATCATGGGATTTGCCGTTCAGTCAGTCAGGCAGCGGGTTCCAGCAGCATGGAGGCAGAAGGTGATGCGATGTCGGTCACGCGTCCGTCATCGACCGCTGCGCCGAATCCTTTTGTTCCGATGTATTCGATGAGGATTTCATCGAGTGCCGGGAATTCGCCGGTGGTCGGTCCGTTTGTCAGCATGGTGTAATTGTCTCCGCCCACTGCCATGAAATCGTTCGTGGCGACTTTGTAGGTCTTCGCCGGATCCAGCGCCACGCCGTTCACCTTGACCGAGACGATTCGGCTTCCCTTGGGCTTCGAGGTATCCGCCGTGATGATGACGCCTGCAGTCTGCGAATAGCCGCCCAGCGCGGCGGGATAGGTCGAGAATCCGAGTTCCAGCGCGGCCAGGATGTCGGAACCCTTCAGTTCCTTCACCACGACGTAGTTCCCGAAAGGCAGCACCGTCAGCACATCCCCCTTCGTAACAGGTCCGGCCTTGATGGAGGCCCGGATGCCGCCGCCATTCGTGATGGCCACATCCGCGCCGGTTTTGTCCAGAATGGCCGCCGTGATGAGGTTGGCAAGATTGGTGGGTTTGGTGCGCACATTCGCGCGTTCCCCATCCAGCAGGGCGGGGCTGGTGCCGATTACGACCGAGGTGAGGATGGAGACTTCGGCATCGACGGTGGAGACGATTGATTTCACTGCTGCCGCTTCCACCGTGTTCTTCGCATCATTCATGGAGTAAAGTGCAGTGCCGGCCTTTTCCAGTTTCCCGTCCTTCAGAATCAGGCTTGTGATCCCCAGTCCCTTGTCGTAATACCCTGTCTGGGCGATCAGAACACCATTGACGGTTTCATTCAGGGTGGAATGGCTGTGTCCGTCGAGGATCACATCGATTTCCGGAACGGCTTCAGCCAGCTTCCTGCTTGTGAAATCCCCCTCCACACCCAAATGGGCCATGGCCACGATGACATCCGCTTTTCCGGCAAGCATGGCAACCGTGGCTTTTGCCGAGACAACGGGATCCACGAAGGTCAGACCCTCCACATTTTTGGGATTGGTCTTGTAGATTGTTTCCGGGGTCGCCAACCCGAACAGGGCCACCTTGACGCCGTTCACGGTC
>JAIFNI010000204.1 GCA_020047785.1 Clostridia bacterium | reverse complement strand
GCATGCAGGGAATCCGACAGAGCGCGAAGGTCCTGTTTTGTTCCGAGCATCGGGTCGATTTCGAAATAATCATCAGTATCGTACCGATGGGCGGATCCGGAACGAAATACGGGCGTCATGTACAGAACGTCGATGCCCAGGCTTTTCATGTACGGGATTTGGGCACGGATCCCCTCGAGATTTCCGCCATACAGGTCGTGCCCGGAATGGGGAATGGTGCCCCAGCGCTTCAATGGACGGCCATCCGCTGTTTTCGAGGTTCCGGTGTTCGGCGCGCGCAGGAAACGGTCCGGGAAGACTTGGTAGATGACCGCGCCGCGGGACCAGGTGGGAATCTTGTGGATATCCCCTGCCTGAATATAAGGAAAGCAGAAGAATTGGTTCCTGTTGTCCAGTGTCGGTTCCTCATACAAACCGCTCTCCTGAAAGTAAAGAATTTCAGGGTGCGTACCATGTCCTGTAATTCTGAAGAAGTAGAACAGACGCGGATCCTCCGGCTTCAGCCGGGCTTCGTGCCAGTCTGAGATTCCGTCCGACAAGACGCAATCCATCTGCATGATCCGGTAGTTCGGCAGACGCTTGCGCTCATACCGGCAGCCGTGGCAGAGTTCCACCCGGTTCAGATTTCCGGCAGCGCTTTTCAACCGGATGGTGACACAGCCGTCTTCTCCCGCATATCTGAATTCAAGACCGGCCCGGTGATAAAGCGCGGCGCGCTGGATGTGTCGCGCGGGAGTCTGCTCGCATGTTCCTTGTTCCTCATTCATGGGTGCCTCCGATCGTGCTGAAAAGGACGGTGCTGCTGCCGGGCGGCAGCACAATGGAAGCCGGAGCGGCGCCTGAAGATGCATCGGGCCAGGCAAAGCCGTCCGGGATCTGCACGAATCCGGCCGACCACTCCCCGGGATTTTTGACGGCTTCAGCGAGGGAAATGGTTTGTGACTCCGTCGAGAGATTATGGAGAATGATGGCTTTCTCGGCGGAATGGGTCATGTTCCAGGCAATGATGGCCGGAACATTCAGTTTCAATGCGGATAGTCTGCCGGAATGAAGCGCCGGATGCGCGGCACGCAGTTGGATCAATCGCTTGTAGTGCGTGAGCAGGGAATCCGCATCCGTCTCCTGGATGGCGGCTGTGGTCGTGTTTGCGTACCTGGAGGTGCGCCATGAAGTCTGAAGCGGGTCTTCCCCCCAGAGGAAAGGCAACCGGATGTCCTCGTCCGGCTTGCTTCCGAACTGACCAAGTTCTTCGCCGTAATAGACAAAGGGGAGACCCTCCTCGGTCAGGAACATGGAGGCCGCCAGCTTCATCTTGTCCTGTTTGCCGCCAAGCAAGCCCATGATGCGATTCTGATCATGGTTCGACAGGAACGGGCAATCCAGAAAGTCCGGATTTCCTGCCCGATATTGGCCCAGTTCTCTTTCCAGCAGCCCGGCCAGATAATCGTTTTTGCTGCCTCCGCCTTTCACGGCGTTGGCAATTGCTTCTCCCAGGTCCATGTGGAACAATGAATCGAGCGCGGCGGCATAAGGCACGCGAACAGCCATTTTCTCGAATACTTCCCCCACAATCAGCACGTCCGGGCGGACCGACTCGCAGGATGTCCTGAATTCCTGCCACCAGGATATGGTTTGATCGAGTCCGGGCTTATTGTCGATCTGCTCCGCGGTCGCATAGATATGGGGGACAGCATCAAGACGAAAACCGTCCACACCTTTATCCAGCCAGAATTTTGCAACGGATTTCATTTCCTTGCGGACTTCCGGTTCATCATAGTTCAAATCCGGCATGGTATCGGAGAAAAGCGCATAATAGGAGGAGCTGCCGCGCGGATACCAGACCTGCTTTCCCCAGACTTTCACGTCCAGATTGTATTGCGTGGTGTCCGGTTCCGCCCAGTGATACCAATTCCGAAACTCGGGGGACTTTGCCGCGGATTTGACGAACCAGGGGTTTTCCGTACTGGTATGGTTCAATACGAGGTCGATGATGACGGAAATCCCACGTTTGTGGGCTGCTGCAAGAAATTCGTCAAAGTCGGCCATCGTGCCATAGTCCGGATTGATGTTCCGATAATCGGTCACATCATATCCATGATAACTCGGGGAGGGATGGATGGGCATCAGCCAGATGCCTGTCACGCCCAGGTCCGAAGCGGTTGCATCGTTTCCGTCATTCAGATAGTCGAGTTTCTTCGTGAGGCCCTTGAAATCTCCCGTACCGTCTCCGTCTCCATCCGCGAAAGCCCGTACGAAAATCTCGTAATAAGTCCCCTGCTTCGCCCCTGTTGCCGTTCGGGGTTCGGGTTCCGGAAACCGGGCGGTTGGTTCAGGTGTGGCGGCAGATGATGCCTCAGGATCCGAAGGTGGGTTTTCAGTGGCAGCCGGGGCGGTTTCCGAAGAAGAATCGGCCGTGGAGACGATTTGTTCGGTTGCGGATGCGGAGGCGTCTGCCGAAACAAGGTTTGCCGATTCGGATTGAGGGGGATTCACGGCTGAGGGTCCGGTGCAGCCAGTCAATCCTGAAACTGCCGAAAGGAGAAGGAGACCCAGCAGCGTGCCGGTGTGGTTCCTGCTCATTTTTTATCCTTTCACGGCGCCGGCCGACATGACCTTCACCAGGTATTTCTGATTGACGGCAAAGATGATGACGAACGGGATGGCAACCAGGATGGAACCGGCCGCGAACATGGTGAAATTGTCGTTGGAACGGCCACGGATCATTTCAAACAGGCCGAGTGCCAGCGTCTTCTTGTCTTCGCTGCGCAGAATGAGCCGGGGAAAAATGAAGTCCAGCCAGGGAGCTGTGAAGCTGGTTACACCCAGAAAGGTGACGATGGGCATGGTGTTCGGCAGGATGATGCGCAGGAAGGTGGTCAGATGTCCGGCCCCGTCCACGCGGGCCGCTTCGTCGATGCTTTTTGGAATTGTGTCGAAATACCCCTTGAGCAGCCAGGTGTTGTAAGGAACCTGACCGGCTGCGTACACGAGCACCAGTCCGAGATGCGTGTCCAGAAGTCCCATCCGGTACAGCAGGATGTAGATGGCCACCATGCCGACGAATCCGGGGAACATCTGCAGCACCAGCATGGACATGAGCCCGGCCTTCTTGAACCTGAAATTGAACCGGGAAAAGATATAGGCAGAGATCAGGGTGAGTACGATGCTCAAGCCTGTGTTCGCAACCGCGATCTTGAAGGTGTTGGCGAACCACAGCGGGTACTTCGTCTCCTCGAAGAGGCGGCGATAGTGTTCCAGGGTCGGGTCGCGCGGAATCGGCAGCACGGAGGTGGTGGCCAGGGATTTTCCCACGGAGAAGCTGCCCGCCACGGTAAAGGCGATCGGATAAATGACCATGATGGCGATGATGATGAGCACGGTGTAGACCAGGATATACCGGAGTGCCTGCAATACTTTTCCCATCACATTTCACCGTCCTTGAACGATTTCGTCTGGCTGAACTGATAAATCGCGAATGGCGCGATGGCCGCGAAGATCAGGATGGCGACGACGGCGGCTTTGTTGTACATGCGCTGGTCGACCGTCAGCTTGTAAATCCAGGTCATCAGGGTATCTGTGGCGCCCGCAAAGGACTGCGTTGTCAGCTTGTCGCTCGGGTTGCCCTGCGTGAGGAAATAAACACCGCCGAAATTGTTCATGTTGTAGGAGAAACTCATGATCATCAGCGGAATGGTCTGATAGATGAGCAGGGGGAGCGTGATGTACCGGAACTGCTGGGAGGTGCCCGCGCCGTCGATGGTGGCCGCTTCGTAGAGTTCCGGCGGCATCGAGGTCATCAGGCCTGTGATGAGAAGCATGAAATAGGGAAACCCGAGCCACAGGTTCACCACGACCAGCATGACGCGGGCCATGGTGACATCGGAAAGCCAGGGGATGTAGTCGATATTGAGGAGACCGGTGTTGTTGAGCCATTGCACGATGCCGAGATCGCGCAGGGCACGGGTGAGTGGGCCGAATTGCCCATTGAGGAGGTTGGCCCAGATGAGAAGGGAGATCATGCCGGGGACCGCGTAAGGCAGAATGAAAATGATGCGGAAAATCTTCGCGAGCTTGATTTTCTTGTCAAGCAGTGCGAGTGCCATGAACAATCCGCCGAAGTATGTCGTAAAGGTGGATGCGAAGGCCCAGACAAGCGTCCAGGATGCCGTTCGGGCAAATCCCTGGGAATACTGCGGAAGACTTGCCATCTGTTTGAACGTGTCGATTCCCACCCAGTCGACCACGTTGGCCGGAGGCAGGTTGCTGGGCGCCGTATAGTTTGTGAAGGCGAGCAGCGCGGAAAACAGAAGCGGGATGACGACGAAGAAAGCGAGCATCACGATGGCCGGGGAGAGGCCGATGTAGGGGAAGGCCTTGTCGAAGAGCTGTGCCAGATACGCACGCGTGGTTTGAGTTTCTCCGGTCTGTTCGTAGTCAAGTCCGGATTTTCTCGCATCACGAACATTGTACAGATAAAGAAGAAGGAACAGGGCGACAATGACGATGGCGATCAGTCCGTCGATCATCATGAAGATCGAATTGTCCCGCTGCATGATTGGCATTTTTGGTTTCGGGTCCCCCAATGTGATGAATCCCACAAGGGCTGTCAGGAGCGTGCCGGCATTCAACAGGAAGACCGTTTCGATCAGAGCCAGAATGATTCCCTTGGCATATTGCCTCAGCACGACGATGTGGCCAAGCCCCATGAACAGTGCCGATGCGATGGGTGCCGTTTTTCCGGCGGTTTGTCTCATTTTCAGATTCCTCCTTGATGGATGATGCCGATTGCAGGGCACGGCATCGCAGTTGGCACGGCAATGCTGCAGGGAAAGGGCCGGACGGTCTGTCGGGAACCGCCCGGCCGCATGACGCATCGGATTTCAGGGGGAAGGGTCGGATTTCAAGAGGAAGGATCGAATATCAGGTGGACGCATCGGATTTGAGGGGGATGTATCGGATAGGTGTTGTCGTATCAGTTTGCGGCTTCGATGGCGGCGGCGGCGGCGTCAAGCTCACCCTTCACGTCCGCGCCATTCCAGATGTTGGAATAGGCTGAACCCATGGCCGGCCAGTACTGACCCATGGCGGGAATGGAAGGCATCGGCTTGGCGAAGGCAGCCTGCGCCAGGATGCCGGCATTGTGCTCGTCGGAGATGGCGATGTCCTTGCGGGGCGGGATTTGGTTGGTGATTTCATACCGTTTTTCGAGCATCTGCTTCGTGATGCAGAACTCGGCGAAATTCTGTGCGACTTCCGGGCTCTTGGAGAAGGCCGAGACATACAGGCCGCGGATACCGGAGAAGGAGGCGGGCGGGTTTTCCATGCCGGGGAACTTGGGCAGCGCCACGACACCGAAGTCGACCTTCGCATCCTTGTAGCCGGAGATGGACCAGGGACCCGTGATGACCATGGCGATTTTGCCTTCCATGAAGCCGGCGTTCATGAAATCACCGGTCAGGTCGGCCTGCGCCACGTCGAGGATCTGCTTGCGCAGGCCCTGGAAATAGGTCATGCCCTTGATGGCCTGTTCGCTGTTGACCATGTGCTGCGCCTTGTCGGTTCCGTCAGGCCCGAAAAGATCCGCGCCGAAGGAAGAAAGGAAGATGTAGCTGAAGTAGGCGTTGCCGACATCCCAGGAAAGGCCGTACTTGCCGTCCTTCGGGCTGTTGAAGGTCTTGCAGAACTCGGTGACCTCGTCCCAGGTCTGGGGAGGGGTGGAAACAAGTGCCTTGTTGTAGAACAGGGCATAGGTTTCGACACCGGTCGGGTATCCGTAGATTTTCCCGTCATAGGTGACGCCCTTGATGGCGGGATCAACGAAGCTGGACTTGATTTCATCCGGGTTGGAGGCTTCCAGGATAAGTCCCTGTGAAACCATCTCGCCGAGTTTGTCGTGCGGTGCTGCGAACACATCGGCGCCGACGCCGGCAGGACCGTCAAGTGTCAGCTTCTGGGCTGCATCGGTATGGCCGACGGGCTCATAGGTGATGGTGACGTTCGGATTGAGGGCCATGTATTCCTTGGCGGCCTCTTCCATGAACGTTTTCTCAGGACCGTCCGATTCCCACATCTTCAGGGAAACGGGTTCCTTGCTGGCTTCGGGTGTCGCTTCCGGTGTTGCTTCCGGCGTGGCGGATTCCGTTGCGGCGGCAGAGGAGGATTCGGGTGCGACCGAGGCCGAGGCGGCCGGTGTGGCGGTGCCGCAGCCGGCAAGCAGGGAAAGAATCATCAGGACGGCGAGAAGCAGGGCAGGGATTTTACGGTTCTTCATGTTCAATGCCTCCTTGTAATGGTGTTATGTACTCTTGACTTATGATTCAATGCAAGCGCTTGCACTGATAGCAATGCAAATTATATCACTATCTGCATTGTTGTCAATGCAAATCACACAAAATAATTGGTGACATAGTCACGGTATTGTGAATTTCCACATATATTATGGAAATCGATGTTCTGAAAATGCCGGCACGTTTGATTGGACTTGCATGCAAATCCGGTAATGACTTGATTTGCACAAAAAAAGGCCTCTGCTCGTTTCTGAGCAGAGGCCTTTTATCAAGTCTTTCCAAGAGGATATGAAGTCCGGCAGCATCACCCTTATTCTCAGCGATGATCGAGAACGATGCTCCCGGGACCTTTGTCCGCGGCGGCATTCAAGGGTTCGGCGGAGTCGGATATCGTTTGTCTGAAATCCTGAATGCGGGATTTCAGCGTGGAGATGATGCCGATTTTTGCTGTCATGTGGAAACTGCAGCCGATGGAATGCCAGTCGAATTCCCGCATGAGACGCAGAATGGACTCTGCAGCGCCCTGCATGGCGTCGGCACCGGCCTTTGCGAAGACAACGAACTCGTCACCATGGGCACGACCGAATGCCGCATCACCGCCGAACGGTTCGAATGCCTGCAGGATGGCATCATGACAAGCCACGATGACTTTGTCGCCGACTTCGAATCCATGGGTGTCGTTCACGGCTTTGAAACGGGAGAGGTCCAGGCGCAGGACGCCGATTTCGTCCTGCGCCGCGCAGAGAGCCATGATGCCTTGCGCGGAGTCAAACAATGCCTCCAGGTTCGGCATGTTCTTCTTGATGTCGTGCACACTTTCCTTTTCGAAATGCATCAGGTTGATTTTTTCATTCATGTGGAACCCTTCCTTCTCCAAAAGGAGTACGAGCCGGTCGATGAGGATCTTTTTCTGGATTTGCTCATTGAGGTTCTCTCCAATTTCCCGACGCTTCCGGATGAGTTCCATGATCAGGTTCCTGCTTTCGACAGGTCCGTCCAGGAGTGTTCGGATGTCACCCAGTGCGAAACCGAGATTCTTCAGGATGAGGATCCAGTCAAGACGGTGAGCCTGCGCGGCATCATAGGACCGGTACCCGTTTTCGGCGTCGATGCATGCGGGCTTCAACAGACCGATCTCGTCGTAATGGCGCAGAAGTTTCGCAGTGACGTGGTTCAGGGAGGCGAATTCGCTGATTTTCATGAAGGACCTTCCTCCGGCAGGAAAGTGTCAGGCCGGTACCCGATTGGCACCCGGGGGTCTGACGACCAGGGCGCCGGTGTGTGGATGCAGCTGCTGATATCAGAATAAACCTTCCTGCAGCAGGAAGGTCAAGCATGTTTTCTTATATTTTTCACAAAATTTTTCACAAAAAGTTCAAGACGGATGCCGAGTATCTTCATCAGGAAATGCCGCATTTTTATGACCAGAAAGGACAGCCATGCAGGCTGCACCACAGCTGGTTACATACCGGTTTTTGGAATCACATCCCGGAATCGTCCGCGGCATCCAGCCAGGCGGAAATCGGTGCCATGATGGTGGCGATGGAACCTTCCTCGAAGGGATTGCACAAGCCCGCCAGTTTCAGCAGATCCAGATAGGAAAGGCTTCCGCCTGCCTGACAGAGGCGCAGATAGTCCGACCAGGCCTTCGGGCGGTCCTGTGCAGCCTTGTCCCAGAACTCGAACGCGGAAACCTGGGCAAGCGTGTAGTCGATGTAATAGAAGGGAGAACCGAAGATGTGCCCCTGCCGGAACCAATACCCACCACGCTCCAGAAATTCGTTGTCGGCGTAGTCCCGATGCGGGAGATATTTTCGTTCGATGGCACGCCACTGCGCTTTGCGATCCGCCGGGGTTGCTTCCGGGTTTTCGTAGACCCAGTGCTGGAACTCGTCCACCGTTACGCCATAAGGGATGAAGAGCAGCGCGGCGGAGAGGTGGGCAAATCTGTATTTGGCCGTATCTTCCTCAAAGAAGCGGTCCATCCACGGCCATGCAAGGAATTCCATGCTCATCGAATGGATTTCGCAGGCTTCCAGGGTTGGCCACACATATTCGGGCGTCGCGTTGTTGCGGCTCTGATAGACCTGGAAGGCATGTCCTGCCTCGTGCGTGAGGACGTCCACATCATCCGAGGTGCCATTGAAGTTGGAGAAGATGAAAGGAGACTTCAAATTCGGAATGAAGGTGCAATAGCCACCCGGAGCTTTTCCCGGCTTCGCGACAAGATCCATCAGTCCGCCATCCAGCATGTAGTTGAAAAACTCACTGGTTTCCGGGGACATTTCGTTGTACATGGCACGGGCATGGCCGATCATCCAATCCGGCGATCCTTTCGGTTTTGCATTGCCGGTGGGGAATTCAAGCGATTCGTCATAGTACTTCAAACCATCAAGACCAAGGCGTTTTGCCTGGCGGGCACGTAGTTTCTGCGAAACAGGTACAACCTTACGCAGGACCTGATCCCGGTATCCCGCCACCATGGCTGCATCGTAGTCGGTTCTGTTCATGCGGGCATACCCCAGTGCCGTGAAGGAGGGAAATCCGAGTTTATGCGCGATGGTTGTGCGGATTTGCACCATCTCATCATAGATGCGGTCAAATTCGGCTTCGTTTTCCGAAAAAAATGCGGTAACCGCCTTCTGGGCACGGATGCGCATGTCGCGATCCTTCGACTGTGTGAACGGGCTCATCTGGGAAAGGTTGCGGTCCTCTCCCTCGAATGGGATTTTGGCGCTGGAGAGCAGCTTCGTGTATTCACTGCCCAG
>JAIFNI010000217.1 GCA_020047785.1 Clostridia bacterium | reverse complement strand
TTGTTCGTGAACGTGAAGCAATAGACGTCTCTGCCTGCGTGTGTCCCCCAAAGGGTCCTTTCGATTCGTGCCATGATGGTCACCTCCAACAATATCGTATGCACTGCGGACCCGAGGACCCGCCGTCATTCATCAAAACGCGGACAAACCGTTTTCTCCGACCATGGTCATTTTCTGCCGGCAGGTGCTTCCGACAAAACCCCGGCATTCTTCTTCATGTAGTCTACGCCGGAAACAACCGTAAGGCCCACCGCAATCCAGAACACAATCAACCCGACCGGTACCGGCGCAATCAGGGAAAGCGGGAAATCCTTCAGCAGAAGCAGAATGATGGCAATGAGCTGAAACGTGGTCTTCCATTTGGCGATATTGCTCGCTGCGATGACAGTCCCCTGGCCGGCCGCAACAATCCGCATCCCGGAGACGATGAACTCCCGGGCCAGAATGATGAACACGCCCCAGGCGGAAAGACCGTCCGTCTGGATCAGGGCGACAAGCGCCGCCGTGACAAGCAGCTTGTCCGCAATCGGGTCGAGAAATTTGCCAAGGTCCGTCACCAGATGGTATTTCCGGGCAACATATCCGTCCAGCGCATCGGTGGCGGAGGCAAGAACGAATACGACAACGGCGGCCCAGCGCCCCCAGGTGGAAAGCCCCAGATACTGGCCGAACGGTCCGGGCATGAGCAGGAACAAAAACACAGGGGTCATGGCGATGCGGATGAGGGAAATCCGATTGGCAAGATTCATGTCGGCAACTCCTTCGTGGTGGTGATGACGGGTTCACGTATCAGTCCTGTTTCATGGCCTGCCCCACCATATCGTACCCGTCCACGCACAGGAAACGGACCGGTACAACGGATCCGATTTCCAGCGGTTCCTCCGAGGTGATGAAGACGACCGGGTCGATGTCAGGCGCTTCAGCGGCCGTCCGACCGACATAAAAGAGGCCGTCGTCCGAAACGCCTTCGATGATTGTATCATATGTGCCGCCTACACGCGAGGCATTCCACCGTGCCACATTTTCTTTCTGAATCGCCAGAAGTTCGTCCCTGCGCTGTTTTCGGATACGGACCGGAACCTGCTCCTTCATGCGGCCGGCCGGTGTGCCCTGCTCCTTCGAATAATCGAAGACCCCGACATGCTGAAACAGGCCCTCTGCCACGAAACGCTTGAGCACATCGAAATCTTCCGCGGTTTCGCCCGGAAAACCGGTGATGTAGGAAGTTCTCAGGGTGATGGCCGGCACTTCGGCACGCAGCCGCTCCAGCAGGGTTCTGATGAGTTTCGAATCCCCCCGGCGGTTCATGCGCTTCAGGACGGAATCGGAAAAATGCTGGACGGGCAGATCCAGGTAGGGCATCAGTTTCGGATTCACCTTGAACTCCTGTATCAGTGCGTCATCCACCAGTTCCGGGTAGCAATACAGCAGGCGGATGCCGAACTGACCATCCAGACCGGACAAAGCCCGGATCAAGGGCACAAGCTGCGGGGCACCCGCCAGATCGGTGCCGTAACGCGTCACGTCCTGCGCGATCAGGATCAGTTCCCTGGCACCCGATCGGACCAGAATCGCTGCCTCCTTCAGGATGTTTTCGACTGACCTGCTTCGGAAATCCCCCCGGAGGGACGGGATGACGCAATAGGTGCAGCGGTTGCTGCAGCCTTCCGCAATTTTCAGGTATTTGAACGGACGGCTGTCCGAAAGTATGCGGGGTTCCTCGAGATAGGCGGTGGAATCCGGACTTGCGCAGAAGACATGCTCCTCCAGTGTGCCATCCAGCAATCCGTCGATGATGTCGGCGGTCCTGTCTATGCTTCCGGTTCCGATGATGGCGTCCACTTCCGGCATCTGGCCGATGATGTCGCCCTTGAACCGCTCCGCCATGCAGCCGCTGACAACCAGGCACTTCAGCGTGCCTTCCTTCTTGTGCCCCGCGGCGGTGAGTATGGCTGAGATGGCCTCCTCCTGCGCGCTCTTGATGAACGCACAGGTATTCACGATGACGGCGTCCGCCTGCGAGGCATCTGTCACCAGTTCATACCCGTACGTCTTCATCTGACCGAGCATGATTTCACTGTCCACGTCGTTTTTGGGGCATCCCAATGCCACGATGGCCACTTTTCTGCTCAAAATGCGTCCTCCCAAACGGATGCTTTTCCGATTTCCAACTTTCTGCCGTATTCCCGTTCAAAACCTGTACCGCACAAGGCCGCCGCCTCCAGCTCAAGCAGAACCTCCGCATCCGATTTCACGGACAGACGGATGTTTTTGTCGCTGATGAGCAGCCGCACTTCCCGTACAGCCCCGCTTTCTCCCCGGTCCAGCTGCTCCGCCAGCATGAGAATGAGGGAGAGCCGCCGAAGCAGCGCTTTATCCCCGTCCGCCAGGATGAGATCAAACTCCCGGAGATCCGCCTTCAACTCCGCATTGACCCGATGCATGCCGCACAGGAGTGCCACAAGGACTTTCTCGCGGTGCGTGAACCCGTTCAGTTCGCTGTTGAGGATGAGATAGAAACCGTGCTGCTGATGGTTGTAATAGTCCAGGTGCATGCCGGCGTCATGCAGGAGCGACGCGTGCGTGAGCAAATCCCTTGCCGCGCTGTCCTGTTCATGGAGCCGCGCGAGCTGATCGAACAGGGAAAGGGCCAGTTCCTTCACATGCCGTGCGTGAGGTGTATCCGTCTCATGCAGCTTCATGATGTTCAGAACCGAATGGCCGCGGACATCCTCCATGATTTCTCCCGGCCAATCCTGCCTGCCGCCCAGATGCCGGTAAAACAATCCCTCGCGGATTCCGTTCCCGCTGACAAGGATTCGTTCGGCTCCAGTACGACGAAGCAGACATTTCAATGGAATGACAGCTCCGGCGAGAATGTCCGAACGTTCCTTCCCGATGCCCGGCATGTCTTTTCTGGCATTCGCGCCCAGCCCATCCCATTCCGCCAGAAACTCCGTCAGCTGGCAAACGGACATTTCGTACTGGTGAAGCCATTCCAGCGGATACTCCCTGCGTTTTCTGTCCGCCTTGGCCAACGCGCGAATCGTTCCACCGAGACCGACAATGGGCAGGGCGGTGTCGAAAGTGAGCCAGCCGCATGCATCGAGCAGACCCGACACGGTGTTTTCCGCTGCATGGATCCGCTTCTTGGAAGGTTTTCCCTTCAGTTCAAACCGTTCGGTGAGATTCACGGCTCCCCACGGGATGCTGGTCTTTCCCACCACGGCACGGTCCCGTACAACGGCGATTTCCGTGCTTGCCCCACCGATGTCTATCATTACATAGTCGGGCAGGGAGACCGTATTGGCAACACCGAGAAAATCCAGCTGGGCTTCCTCTTCCCCGGTGATCACCTGAAACTGCAGACCGGAACGCGCCTCGGCGACAGCCAGAAACGCCTCCCCGTTCAAAGCCTGCCGGACGGCCGCCGTGGCGACCGGATAGACATGGGTGACCTTGTGCGCTTCCATGAGGCGACGGAACAGGTCCAGCGCATGCAGGGTGCGGGCCACCGGTTCCGGTTTGAGCAGGCACTCCGCGCCCATGCCTTCGCTGAGACGGACCATGGCCCGAGCGCTCTCAATCATGCGGTAGGAACCGTCCGCAAACAGCCGGGTAATGGTCATCCGGACTGAGTTTGATCCAAGGTCGACAACCGCGATGCGTTCCATGCGCTATTCCTTCCGTGGATTCGTCTGAGGTTCAGGCTTCTGCACCACAAAGACAGGTCCGCCTTCAACGGATGCCGGTCTTGCATGGCGAAGGGCAAGCTCCATGAATGACACCTGTGCGTCGAGGCGGATACCCCGCTTCTTTCTGGGTTTCCGGTATGTGCCTTCCGCATCCATGCAGCGCGTCTTCTCCGTATCGGAACCATAAAGATCCAATATCGACTCAATCCTCACCCGAAGCGTCGCGTCCTCCACGGGAAACAGCAGCTCCACACGCCGATCCATGTTCCGTTCCATCCAATCCGCACTGGAAAGGTACAGTTCCGGATCTCCTCCATTCTCGAACCGGTAAATCCGGCTGTGTTCGAGAAAGCGGCCGACAATGCTGCGAACGGAAATGTTTCCGCTGATGCCGTCAAGTCCAGGGCGCAGACAGCACATGCCCCGGACGAGCAGGTCGATTTTCACGCCTGCCATGGATGCCTGATACAGCAGTTCGATGATGCCCGGATCCACAAGCGAGTTCACCTTTGCACGGATGAACGCCTTTTTTCCCAGTCGGGCAAAGTCCATTTCCCTTCGGATGAGATCGGCAAAAGTCTGACGCAGCATGGTGGGTGCCATCACCAGCTTTCTCAGCCGCGGCCGTTCCGAGTAGCCGGACAGTGCATTGAACACGGCGGACGCATCTTCACCAAAGTACTTGTTGCTGGTGAAGATGCCCAGATCCGTATAAATGCGTGCCGTGACGTCATTGTAGTTCCCTGTGGAAAGATGGACATAGCGCTGGATGCCTTCATCCTCCATACGGACGACGAGTGTGATCTTGCAGTGCGTCTTGAGGCCGACCAGTCCGTAGATGACATGGCAGCCGGCCTTTTCCAGCTGCTTTGCCCACTGGATGTTGTTTTCCTCGTCGAAGCGCGCCTTCAGCTCCACCAGAACCGTAACCTGCTTGCCGTTTTCCGCCGCCTCCGCAAGCGCTCTGACAATGGGTGATGTGCCGCTGACCCGGTAAAGCGTCTGCTTGATGGCCAGGACTGCAGGATCTTTCGCCGCTTCGTGAATCATATCGATGATGGGCGAAAAGGATTCATACGGCAAGTGCATCAGGATGTCACCGGCCCGGATGGCGTCAAACATCGAATCATGCCCGAGAAACGCGGGATTGCGCTGCGGGACATAACCGGGGTATTTGAGATGCTGGGTACCGGGCAGGCCGTAGACACGAAAGAGGATGCAGAAATCCAGCGGGCCGGGAACCTCGAACATATCATCCTCCGCCAGTTCCAACTCGTCCAGCAAGGTGAATCGAAGCCGAGGATCCGCATCCTTCCGGATCTCCAGACGGACGGCGACACCCCAGCGGCGCTGTCTCAGGGATTTTTCGATTTCATGCAGCAGGTCTTCCGCTTCATCTTCGTCAATGGCGAGATCTCCATTGCGGGTGACCCGGTAGGGAGCTGTTGCAAGAATCGTCTTCCCGATGAAGAGCCGGTCGATGAACAGGGAAATGATATCCTCCATCATCATGAAGTCCGTCCCTGCGGTCGAACCGGAAGGCAGGACGATCAGGCGGTCCAGGACGGATGGTACCTGTACCGTGGCAAAGATGAATCCGTCGTCCTCCTCCTCATCCTGGATAATGACGCCGATATTGAGGGTCTTGTTCTGGATGAGCGGAAACGGGCGGCCGGAATCCACCGCCATCGGAGTAAGCACCGGATAGATGAAGTGGTCGAAGTATTCGGAAAGCCACGCAAGCTCTCCCTCATACAGTTCTGCAGGGTTCATCAGGCGGAACCCCGCCTCACGCATGCGGGGTGCCAGTTTTCTGCTCCAGATGCGGCTGGTTTCCTCCGCCATCACATGGACACGCGAACTGATCCGGGCAAGGAGCGCGGAAGGATTCAATCCTGAAGCGTCCGCCTTTTCATATCCGGCTTCCACCTGGTCGTTGAGTGAACCCACACGCACCATGTAGAACTCATCCAGATTCGAGGCGGATATCGCCAGAAACTTCAGCTGCTCAAACAAGGGATTGCTCTTGTCCGCGGCTTCCTCCAGCACGCGCTGGTTGAATTCAAGCCAACTGAGCTCCCGGTTCAAATAATACTCGCTTCGCGACAAATCCGGAACCTTCAGGACTTCGCGTGCCTTCATGACTTCGTGTGCCGTCATGACTTCGCGTTCCTTCATGACTTCGTGTGCCTTCATGACTTCGCGTTCCTTCATGACTTCGCCTCCGGTTTTCCCGCCTTGTTCACCAGGGCGAGGATGGGTTGCAGACCGAACACTTCCCGGAAAAATTCCGCCTTCATCTGGAAGGTCCATTGTTCGAGTACGCATTCTTCGCGGCTCTCTCCACGCAGGGTGCAGGTGTTTTCCACAAGCTCCACACGCAGACGGCCAATCCGCTGCTTGTGGCTGGTATCCAGCGAATCCGCGATGCGGATGATCGCGATGAGTTTCACAGCCTTGATTCGGTCGCCTGTCTCGAGTTTTTTCAGGCTGTCGTTGTCGAATCCCGGTTCCTCGGCGGAGTGGAAACGGGCAATATTGGCCACAGTGGCCAGTTCCGTGTCGGAAAGACCGGCCAGCTGCGATGCCTTGATGACATTGTACGAATAGACCGAATGCGGATCCGCCCCGATGAATTTTCCGATATCATGAAGCAGGGCGGCAAGATGAAGCAGGAAGCGATCCCGGGAATCCATGCCGTGAACGCTTCGAAGGGCGTCATAGATGGAAAGGGAGGCCTCCACGACATACAGGGTATGTCTGCGGTTGAACTTGTACCGTTCGGCCAGATGCATCGCGTTCGAGAGAATATCCGCTTCGAACGCGTCCTGGGCCGCCTTAGTCCCGGAACGGAGCAGGTGTTCCGCAATGAGCCCGTCCACGAGGGTGACATGGGGCAGCATGACCTCCGAAGCAGCGGTTTTCCCGAAGAACTTCCGGATGAGGATGAACGCAGGGGCGATGATTTCCGCATCGGCCAGCGCAATGCCGCACAGGGAAGCCAACGCGCCGGTGGACATTTCGGATACCTTCTGGAATGCCTTTTCGAATTTCTCCCGGGAAATGACGGTCATGCCACCGGTCCGGGCAACCCCGCTGAGCTGTGCAAGTGATTCGGCACCGCCGGACACGACCGCGAACCGCGTAATCCCTGTGGTTCCCCGAAAGGAGTCGACACTCTCCACGTGCGCCTCGATGTATTCCTCGAGAACCCGGTGAAAATGCAAGGTGTGCCGTTCAATCCGGGACATGGCCTCCTTGATTCGGAGGGCACCGATTTTCATGCTCTGGCTGGTGACGAGTTGAAGCGGATCGCAGAGCGAAAGCTGAATGCTGCCGGCACCGATGTCCAGCAGCAGCAGGCTGTCGTCCTGCTTCATGGTGTCGGAATCCCGAAGCAAGGTTTTCACCGCCTGGAAAGTCAGGAATTTTTCCTGGGAATTGTTGATGATTTCCACATCAAACCCGGTGAGCATCCGAATCTGATCGATCATATAGTCCCGATTCGAGGCTTCCCGCAGCGCGCTGGTGGCCACCACGCGGGAATGGGTCACGCCGTAGTCCGTCATCAGCCGCTTGAAGCCCGCGATGGCGTCGCAGGTGGCACGAACCGAGGCGAAACTGAGTTTGCCGTCCTTGAACGTGTCGCGTCCAAGCGGAACAAGCAGGTCAACATTTTCGAGATCCCTGACTTTCCCGTCCCGGGTGGTCTCGACGATTTTCATGCGCAGCCGGTGGGAACCGATGTCGATGGCTGCGAACAGGCGAGAAGGCTTGGACATGATGCACCTCTGGTGGACAATGCGCATGAAGCGCCGTCCGGATTGCTTGCACCGGAACCGGATGGTCCCCATGCTTTAGGGCTATTTTATCATGAAAAGGGCCGGCTGAATCGTTTCAGCCGGCCTTTGACAGGATTTTTACACGGGTTGGACGGTTGACATGCGCATGCTTTCCGGCGACTTAGAATATCAGTCGGGACGCTTTGAGGACCCCTGGGATTTCCTGGAGTTCCTTCAACACAGCCTCGTCCGCCGCACTGTCGATGCTGATGAAGGAGACGGCCTTTTCACCCGTCTTGTCGC
>JAIFNI010000169.1 GCA_020047785.1 Clostridia bacterium | reverse complement strand
AGCAGTGGCGTCTGGCCTTCCCGGGGATTGCTTCGGAGGAGCGGTTTCTGGCTTTCCCGGTGATTGCTCCTGACAAGAGGCTTCTGATTATCCATGATGCACCGCCTCCTTGCTGCCCGGTACGGAAACGACCGAAGTCCCCTCCAGGCCATTTTCCTGTCTCATTGTTTCGATGCGCTTCATCAGCGCGTCCGGCATCTCAATCTTCGGTGCCTTTTCATGCAGCAGCCAGGTGGCGGCGAAATGCGTATCGGAAATTCGGAACATCGGCGGTTCCTGCTTGAAATCAATGTTCAGGGCGTAAATATTCCTCGGTGCGAAGGAGTCTCCCTCCACCTGGTGCAGCAGATTGGGCGGACTGCCCGGAATGTTGTAGAGACGGTCATCCGCGCTGCTCAAATCCGGCATCGCGGACAGCAGCCCCCAGGTATAGGGATGTTTCGGTTCGAAGAAGATCTCCTCCGTCGTGCCCTTTTCAATGACTTTTCCGGCATACATGACCTCGACATAGTCGGCGACCTTCGCCACTACCCCAAGATCATGGGTGATGTAAATGACGGAGATGCCGGTTTTGGCTTGAATTTCCTTGATAAGCTCCAGAATTTTGGCCTGGATGGTCACGTCAAGGGTCGGTTCGTCGCAGATCAGCAGGTCCGGATCACAAGCCAGGGCAATGGCAATGACGACGCGCTGGCGCATGCCGCCGGAAAGCTGATGCGGATAGTTTTTCATCCGTTTATCCGGATCGGTGATACCGACAAGTTCCAGCAATTCAATGGCCCTCGCGCGCGCGGCTTTCCTTGATGTCCCGTAGTGGTACATCATGCCTTCCATGATCTGCGCGCCGACCGTCATCGTCGGATTCAGCGAAGTCATTGGGTCCTGAAAGACCATGGCAATATGTTTTCCGTTGATCTGCCGCCGGATTTCTTTTTTGGACAATTTCAGCAGATCCAGGGATATTTCGGCACCATCCTTCTCGTACGTGAAATCGATGGTTCCGCTGTTGATCCGTCCATTGCCGCTGAGGATGCCCATGACAGCCTTCACGGTCACAGATTTGCCGCTTCCGCTCTCGCCGACGATCGCAACTGTCTCTCCCTTGTACAGGTCGAGATTCATACCGCGGATGACATTCACCGTGCCGTTTGAAGTTTGGAAAGATATGGACAGATCGCGGATGGAGAGAATTCTTTTCTTTCCCTCCACGGTCCCTTTGGTTCTACCCACTGATTGCGCAGCAATCAGTGGGCTTCCTAGTGATTCGCCGCGAAGCTTGTACGTTCTACCCACAGCATTTCCGGCATGCGGGCTCCATGTTTTTTTCATGTGCATATCCCCTACATTTCTTTCATCTTGGGGTCGAAAGCATCCCGAAGTCCATCCGCCATCAGATTGAAGCTGAGCATGACAATGGCCAGCACCATGACAGGGAATACAATCATGTAGGGATGCGTCGTCATCGACTTGAAGGCATCGCTGATCAACGAACCCAACGAGGCAAGCGGTTGCGGGACGCCGAGGCCGATGAAGGCCAGGAAGGCTTCCGTGAAAATGGCGTTCGGAATGGAAAACATGGACATGACGATGAGCTGTCCGAAGATGTTCGGCAGAATTTCCCGGAAGATGATGAACAAATCCTTCGCGCCCAATGTCTTCGATGCAAGGATGAATTCCTGCTCCTTCAGTTTCAGCACCTGGGCGCGGGCGATGCGGCTCATGCCGATCCATCCGGTGATGGCAATGGCGATCGTGATGGTCATCAGACCGGGCCGGATGATCAGGATCAGCAGGGTGACGATGACCAGTGTTGGAATGCCGTTGAGGATTTCCGAGAAACGCTGCAGAATCATGTCGACCTTTCCGCCGAAATAGCCGGAAATCAATCCGTAAATCATGCCGAAGCACATATCCACGATGACGGCCACCAGGGCGATATAGAGGGATATGCGCGTTCCGGTCCACGTGCGCGTGAAGATGTCCCGTCCTAGAACATCCGTACCGAACCAGTAATACACCTTTTCCAGGCCGGTTTCATTCGTTGCGTCTTCGGAGAGGTATTTGTTCTGCGTAATGCTTCCCTTGGACGTATGCATCTTCTCGGAACCGTCCATGATACCCAGCTTCTCAAGTCCGGGCACCCGTGGTGCCAGATTCTGATGGGAAATGATCTGGGAGTCGAAGGTGTGCTCGGTCATCAAGGGACCGAAAACAGCCATGAGCAGCACGAGAAAGATACAGATGATGCCGATCATCGCGCCTTTGTTTTTCTTGAAACGGGAAAATATGTCCCGCCAATAAGATTGGCTGGCATATGTTTCGTCAACTTTCGATATTTTCTCTTCGCCCACACGCTGAAAATCGTCCGGAGCAAATTCGAATTCCACATTACTCATGTTCATCCCCCTTGGCCAGCCTGATTCTCGGGTCGATGACACCGTAGAGAATATCAACAACAAGCATGATGCCGATATACATGACACTGTAAATGAAGGACAGGGCCACCACGACGTTGTAGTCGTTCGACTGAATGGCGGAAACCAGCAGACTTCCAATGCCCGGGATGGAGAAAAGCTTTTCTATGACCAGACTTCCGGTCATCAATCCGACCACCAGCGGGGCAAGAACCGTGATGATTGGGATCAGTGCATTGCGCAGCGCGTGCCTGAAAATAAGATGAAAGCTGTTGATGCCTTTGCTTTCCGCGAGCAGCATATAATCTGAGCCAAGCACCTCGAGCATCTCCGTCCGGGTGAACCGCGCCACAGTGGCTATCGTGAACATGCATAGGGAAATCGTGGGCATGATGGAAGAAAAGACAGGAGATTTCATTTGGTACAGAAGAGGAAACCACTTCCACTGAAAGCCCAGAAAGTAGATCAGGGCCATGGCAAACACATAAGACGGAAGACTCACGCCGATGACCGATATGACCGTTGTGATGGTGTCATAAATCGTATTGTGCTTCAGGGCGGCGACAATGCCGAGAATCAGCCCGATCAGCGTGCCAATCAGAATGGCCTGTCCCCCGAGCCGCAATGAGATGGGCAGTCTGGATTCCAGCAAGGTTGTAATGGGCGTGTTCTTGGAGATTGTGTAGGATACGCCGAAATCTCCGGAAAGCATCGATGCGATGTAATTGCCGAAACGAACAAGTATCGGCTTGTCCAGTCCATACTTCGCATTGATGACAATCTTCTGGGCTTCCGTCAGTTTTTCATCGTTGAAGGGCGAGCCCGGCATCAGCTCAAGCATCAGGAACAGCACAAGGAGTATCACCAGCACGGTGACCGCGGATATCAGCACGCGCTTCAGAACATATTTCTTCACGATCTCACGCTCCTAGTCATATGGGCATGATGACATATTCCGTTCTGCATCCCGCAAACAACCATGGAATCCACCGGAATCCGGTCTATCGGTCCAACGCCATGAGCAGTGACGCTGCCAACGGGGAAAATCCGTCCGACAACGCCACTGCTCAGGCAGTCAGGGTATTCGTTCAGGCTGTGGATGTTTTACTTAGCCTTTGTCGCGTTCTTGAAGATGCGGTTGATACCCACGGAGTGGAATTCCACACCTTCCACACCGGTCTTGATCATGACCGCATCGCCCTTCTGGTAGACGGGAAGGATGACGGCTTCGTCCATGACAATCGTTTCCGCCTTTTTCAGTGCTTCCCAGCGGGCGGCAAGATCGAGGGCGAGTTTGCCTTTCTTCGCGTCGGCAATGATGGCGTCATATTCGGCGTTGGACCAGAAACCGTAGTTGTTCGGGCTGCCGGTGATCCACATGTCGAGGTAGGTCATCGGGTCCGCGTAGTCAGGACCCCAACGGGTCAGACACAGCTCGAACTCGCCGGCCTGCATTCTTTCCACGCGATTCTTCTTGGGCATGGTCTGGATTTCAAGGATGACGCCCGGGAGGGTCGCCTGGACTTCTGCCTGGATGAACTGCGCCACATTGATGGCGGATTCCGTGTCTTCCACGATCATCGTGTATTTCAGTTCGGCCACGCCGAGTTCGGTCTGAGCCGCCTTCCAGTATTCAAGCGCCTTGGTCTTGTCTGTGGAAAGGTATTTGCCGGTCGTTTCGCGGTAATCCTTGCCGTCAGGACCGGTGGCAAGCAGGGTGGGAACCGCGAAGTCCGCCACGATGGAGCCGTCCTTCAGGATGTTCTTCGCAATGGCCGACTTGTCATAGGAAAGCGCCAATGCCTTGCGCAGGTTCACGTTTTCCAGACCCTTCACCTTCTGGTTCGGGGAGATGTACCACAAGTAACCGGCCATGATGTTGCGGAATTCCGGATCCGCCTGGAACTGTTCGACCTGTTCACCGGAAAGCGCCGCAAGATCGAGGTCGCCGTTCTGGTAGGAAAGCATGGTCTGCTGAGAATCCTTGATGACCTGATACTGCAGACCGCCCAGGGAAACCTTGGCAGCGTCCCAATAGGTGGGGCTCTTCGCGAGGGTGATGGTTGTCGCGGCCGGTTCGTAGGCGGTGAGCATGAACGGGCCATTGCTCAGGACCGTTTCAGGAGAAGTTCCGAACTTGTCTCCTGCTGCCGTGAAGAAAGCCTCGTTGACCGGCAGGAAGGATGGGAATGCCATGAGGGAATCAAAGAACGGAACCGGGGTATCGAGCGTCACGACGAGGGTTTTGTCGTCCGTCGCGGATACACCGAGCTGGTCCGTCTTCATTTCGCCCTTTGAGACAGCCACGGCATTCTTGAGACCGGCGATTTCCGCAATGAACGCATATTCGCTGGCAACGGCCGGGTCGACCAGACGCCTCCAGGCAAACACGAAGTCGTTGGCGGTGACGGCGGTTCCATCGGACCACTTCGCATCACGCAGGGTGAAGGTGTAGGACATGCCGTCCGCGCTCTTCACGACAGACTCCGCCATTGCAGGGATGGACGCGCCCGCCGCGTCGATGGAGTATAAACCTTCGGTTACAGCGGCGATGACTTCAAAGGAAGTACCATCCGTGGCGATCTGGGGGTCCATGGACGCGACTTCCACGTCGAAGTGTACGTTGAGGACCGGGCCGTCAGCCTTGGCAGCTTCGGTTGCTTCCGTCGAAGCGGATGCAGAAGCGGATTCGGAGGCGGCGCTTTCAGAACTTGCCGTCGCGCCGGGCGCAGCGGTTCCGCCACAGGCTGTCAGGGAAAGCAGCATGACAATGGCAAGGAAAAGGGATGCGAGCTGTCTGGTTCTCTTCATATTGGTTCCTCCTTGGATAATTGGCACGAGGTCTGCTTCCTTCCAGGCTCCTCTGACATGTCAAGGCTCCTTTCCTGCAAAATGAGGTCTGAAAGCAAACAATTACGTTCTGCTTCAAGACCTCATCGCCTCGTGTCGGTTTATTACCGGAGTATAACTTTCCATGCGTCTCTTGTCAAGTTGTCCGTGCCTGTGGATCACATTGGCTTCTGGTGCAGGCAGGCCGGAATCTTGCAAGTTGTCAATGCAAAGGCGTCACTTCAGGTCATGAATCAGTGGATATGAACAAACTCAAGCCCGTACATGGAAGCCCAGTCCTTCATCTGCTCCGCCGTCAGCGCATAAGTGAAAACAGTATGGTGCGCCCCGCCTGCAAGAATCCATTGTTCGGCGGCTTCCATCAGATTCGGCTTCGGCTTCCACAGCACGCGCGCCACGGGAAGATTCGGCATGGGCGGCAAGTCCATCACGGCTTCCACTTCGTTCACAATGAGACGGAAATGATCTCCCATGTCAATCAGGCTTGCATTGATGGCCGGTCCGCCGTTTCCTTCAAAAACAATGCGTGCCGGATCCGCTTTTCCGCCAATGCCCAAAGGATGCACCTCGATGCGCGGCCTGTCCTTCGCGAGCGTCGGGCAGACTTCCAGCATATGCGCGCCCAGTACCATTTCGTTGCCGGGTTCGAAGTGATAGGTATAATCCTCCATGAACGACGTACCTTTTCCTGAACCTGCCGCCATGAGCTTCATCAGGCGGAGCATGGCTGCGGTCTTCCAATCGCCTTCGCCACCGAATCCGTACCCGGCAGCCATCAGCCGCTGAACAGCCAGACCGGGCAGCTGCGCCAGCCCATGCAGATCCTCGAAGGTGGTGGTGAAAGCGCCATATCCACCCTTCTCCAGAAAAGCTTTCATGGCAATCTCATAACGGGCCTGCACCCGTATGGCATTTCTGGCAGGCCCACCCGGGCGACCGGCTTCACACACATCATACAACGCATCATACTCAGCCATCAGGGCATCCACGGCCGCTTCCGGAACAGCATCCACACGGGTCGCCAGGTCCCCGATTCCGTAACCGTCCACTGTCCAGCCGAGGCGAATTTGCGCTTCGACCTTGTCACCTTCCGTGACTGCGACATTGCGCATGTTGTCCCCGAACCGGGCCACCTTGAGCCGACGCGACTCCACGAACCCGACCGCGGACCGCATCCAGGCGCCAACCCGCGTCAGCACCCGCTCATCCTGCCAATACCCCACAACCACCTTGCGTGCAATCTTCATGCGTGTTCCGATGAAGCCATACTCCCGATCGCCGTGTGCCGCCTGATTCAGATTCATGAAGTCCATGTCGATGGCGTCCCATGGAATGTCGCGGTTGTACTGCGTATGAAGGTGAAGCAGCGGCTTCCTCAGAAGAGAAAGGCCCGCAATCCACATTTTGGCAGGTGAAAACGTATGCATCCAGGTGATGATGCCGGCACATCCCGGTTCGGCGTTTGCCGCCTCGCATACCTCCGTGATTTCCGCAGCCGTCTTCACAATGGGCTTGAAGACCACATGGCATGGAATCCCGGGATCCGAATCGATAAATCCCACCATCTCCATGGAGTGAGCCGCGACCTGTTCAAGCGTCTCAGGACCATACAAGTGCTGACTTCCGGTGACAAACCAGATTTCATAATGCTTCAGATTCATGGGCAGATTCATGGATATACTCATGGCTTCCATCCTTTCAAGTCACGGAATCTCGTATAGCGTGCCAGGATCCTCCAGTGTGGCGCCATATACTTTTTTTGTTCCCATGCGAACTGCGTAGTAACCCACATACCCGGCAACATCCTCAAAGTTGGCCGGAGCGAAAAGGTAGCAAGCCTCGCTGCCACTCTCTCCATTGATGTCGATGGTGAGTGACCCATCAGAATTTCCGATGAAGTTTTCTTCCCGAAGGAACTCGAGGCTGTTGTCCCCGGTTTTTGTCTTCAGAAAGGCCAAGGTTGCGTCTGCGTCCATGACAGCATCGGTCTTTTCAGATTCTTTCGGCTCCACGGCCACGGAAGCCTCCGGCTCAGACTCCACAGAACCCCGTTCTTCGGGAATCGGCCCAGTGACTTGTTCCATGAGGTCATTGGCCGGATTCAGCCGAAGGACCAGATCTGTTCTTTTCACCACATAAAAATAGTCGTACAGTTCGAACATGGCTTCCCCATTTTCGGGCGGACCGACGACATAGCAGTCAGCATTGGCGAGTTCCGGGGTGTTGATGTCGATTCTGTAGGTGCCGTCTTCCTCGTTGATGATGGTTTCCTCATGGTTGAACACCAGGCTGTCTATCCCGACAAGCGCGCGGACCAATGCCACCGCCTCCTCTGGGGATTCAACCGCCGAAGCGCTTCCGGATGTTTCCGCATCGGCTTCCCCCTGACTTTCCATTGCCGTGTCGTCCCCTGCAGGAACGTCATCCGGAGAAAGAGCCGCCCAGACAAAAAAGGCAACCACAAGGCATACCACGACAATCAGAATCACGAGGGCGGGATTGCTCTTCTTCGCAACCCTTGCCTGTCCGGAAGACGGGATGGGCTGGGGCCACTGCTGCTGCGGCTGACCTTGAGGAATCTGCTGGAATGCCTGATTCGGCTGACCCTGCTGGAATGGCTGATTCGATTGACCCTGCTGGAATGCCTGATTTGGCTGACCCTGCTGGAATGGCTGATTCGGTTGATTCGGCCACTGCGACTGTGCCTGGAGGAACGGCTGAGCCGGTTGCTGCGGCTGAGGCTGACCCGGCTGAGGCGCTGACGCTGCCTGATTCAAGGGTTGGCTGCACTTGGTGCAGAAATTGCTGGAATCCTCGTTCTGTGTGCCGCATTTTGAACAAAACATGCTGATTTCCTCCAGACTCATTTTGCGGATTTGATTTTCCTTCGCTTCCTGATCAGAAACCCGAGAAGGCCGGCTCCTGCAAGTATGATTGCCCCTGAACCAACCAGGATAAACAACCCGGATTGGTTCTCCGGCTCCTCTTCTCCGGCCGCATCAACCGCCTCGGCGGATTCTGACGGTGCGACAGTTTCAGTGAGGCCTTCCATTGCGGTACCCTCGCCGATCCGAACCTTCCATTCCCGTTTCAAATCTCCGGCCTGTGCGGCAAGCAGCACTTCACCCGCCTTCAACCCTTTGAAAACACCGGTTTCCGCATCG
>JAIFNI010000124.1 GCA_020047785.1 Clostridia bacterium | reverse complement strand
GGGAATTCTTTGTCAAGGGAATTCTTTGTCATGGAGGGATGTTCATCAATGGGGAAGTTCATTTTCTTTCAGGGTGCCTCACTTCGTGAGAGCGGCGGTCGGCAAGGTCTTGAAACTGAGATTCTGATACGGCGAGGTGTAGGAATAGATGGCCTCCTGCGTCATGCCCTGTTTTTTCGCTTCCTCGGCCGCAGTCGGCAGGTCATAGGCAATGCTGAAGTTGAAGTCGAATTCACCCAGTCCGTAGTACATCAGGGAGAATCCTCCCTTCTCCACCGGCGGACACGTGGGTGCGAACGGAATGCCGACGAACTCCTCCAGGAAGATCGGCACCGTCATGCGCTGACCCGGTGCGAGGGAAGGAATGGTCTGGCCGTAGACCGGCTTGAACAGCGTGACCCAGGTGGAGCCGTAATAGGCGAACAGAGCGGTGACGGTGCTGTCGAATCCGTTTTTCTTCATGTCCATGGCCTTCATGACATCCCCGGAGACCGATCCGGCGGGCGTGGCCTCCGTGTAGGGATTGTACAAATCGATCAGAATGTAGGCGGGGCGGTAGAGGAAATCCGGATCAGGCTTGACGAAGTCCCAGCCCATCGGGTTCGGGGATCCGCCGGTGTTCGCGGCGGATTGCGCACCGGATACGATGGCGCCGCCCACCTCCTTCACACCTTCAACCATTGTGGCGTCCGCGGGAAGTCCTGCCTGCTGCAGCGCGGTTGCCGCCAGGTAGTCCACCCCCATGGAACTCAGTTCATCGAAATTGGGCAGGGACGGGGGAATTCCAATGGAGGCGAGTCCGTAGTCGACCATCGCCATCAGAGCGGTCTGCAACTCGTCCCGCAGGCTGTCCGGTATGAAGGGCAGATTTGAGGCGACAAAAGCGATGAGACCGGTTTTCAGGTTAGCATACGCCTTGGAAACCCAGTTTGCGACATCGGCGAGAAACCCGACGAGATCCGAGAAGAAACTGGTGATGGCATCCCACATGTCCTCCCACCAGGATTTGTCTTCCGGAACGGGGGTCATGTCGAGTTTCGCACCGACCGGCATGGCGGCATAGGGCGTGTTCGGCAGCAAGGAGTTTCCGCCGAACACTTCCCGTATGGTGGGCTGGCGGGTGACCACATAGTGGTATTGCCACCCGGATGCTTCCCACCGGATGGGGGTGTAGCTGATTCTCTCGGCCTTCGGGATACGGGGGGTCACTTTGATTTCCGGGTAGATTTTGATTTCCGGCGCCTGATTGATGCCGTAATGCACCCTGACTGCATTGGAATAGGCGGGTTTCAGGGTGCCGCCCGTTTCGCCGGGTGAGAGCGCGACGACCCGTACATGGTAGTCAATCAGCTCCTTGGCGGGCAGCTCCGCATCCGGTGGCACGAACTTGGAAAAATCGATGACCAGTCCCTGGGAGGACGAGGTGTTCAGCAACGCAAAAGCGGGATCAGAGGCCGGCAGACTGGTCTCAAACACCAGACCGGCAGGATCGAGCCAATTGTCTGTCAGGTTGGTGAACCGGGCAAGGCTGACCTGCAGCCGCAATTCGGTTGTTGTAGCGGGAAAGGCGATCGGGGTGACCGAATACAGCTTGGAGGAGGTATTGGTGACATAGGCTTCCACCTTGTCTTCGAAATTATTCGGGAACTCGCCCCCATAGGTCATTTTCCCGGAACTCTTTGCCATCTTCAGCTTGTAGTCATACACGTCGCCGGGCAGGGTGATGACAGGTCTCTGAAGGACGAGGCCGGGATTCAACGGGACGACTTCGGCGGATGAAACAGTGGAGGCGGAATAGGTGTGGGCGGGAAGCGGACGGCCGTAGATGACCGGCAGGCCCGTACCGGCGTCCCCGATGCTGTTGCCCCGGCTGTCCACCGGATAAGCGCGCACATAATATGTCCGCGGGGCAAGATCCTTCTGCGTGGTGGCAGCGGACAAGGCGAGAATGTCGGTGGCCTTCTTCAGGGAAGGGATGAACAGGATGCCAGGCAGCACACCGGTACCCGGTTTTCGCAGGGCATCGTCCGCTTGCCTCACCTTGCCGAAGTCCACCGTGAAGGTCTTGGTTCCGGGTGCCGTGCTGCCGCTCAGCAGCAAAGCGGCTGGCAGTTTCGACAGCGTATTGACTGGCTTGCCGTCAAATGGCACGAAGGAAACCTGCCAGAGGACCTTCGATGTCCTGGCCAGTGTATCGGCCGGCAGGGTCCAGCGGAAGGTGCCCATGCCTGTTCCATTGCTTCGGATCAGGGTGTGGAACGGCGTGGATGAAGCTTTTCCAGTGGCAGGGTCGACAGCCTCCAGCGTGGTCTTCGGGTTGAAAACCGGTCGGAAAAAACGATTCTTGAAATCGATTTGTTCAAATTTCGCGGATTCCGCAGGGGGGGTGGTGGTTTTGATCAAGGCCTTGATCTTCCGTTCCTTTGCAGCGAAGGCCGCCGCCTCCTGTGCCTGTGTGTCTCCGGGTGCACCAAAGGCGGCGTGGATGCGGACGGCTATCGCAATGGCCTGCTCCCGTTTCGTCGTGCCATATCCGGTTGCCTTTTGCTGCTCGGTGATGCCTTTGGGCATGAAGGCTCCGTTCGTCCCCTGGAGGAATCCCTTCCGACCGGCATAGAGGACTGAATCCATCGCCCAGGAGGAAATGTCGCCGAGGTCGGTGAAGGCGGGCGCACCGGCTGTGGAAAAGTCCTCGGCGGGATACAAAGCGCGAATGGTGTTCCGGAACATGACGGCGACCTGTTCCCGGCTGATGCTGGTGCCGGGGGAGAAGGTCGTCGGGGTCATGCCGGAGGTGATCTGCAGGTTGTAGGCCTTCAGCAGATTTGGATTCGTTGTGTCCGTAAAGGGATTCGGAGATACAGGTGCTGCGGCGGCGCCTTTCTTTCCTTCATAGAGAAGGACGGCAATTTCGCAGAATTCTTCCCGTGTGGCTGGTTTCGTCAGGTCCGCACCGACCAGTCTGGTAGGTATCAGACCGAGGGTCTCGGCTTTCGCCACTTCCGCCTGTGCCCAACCGGATACGTTGGTGAAGGACATGGCGGCTTGCGCAGGTATGGGCGGGACGATGCCGGCCAGGAATGTAACCGTGAGGAAGGCAGCAATCAGCTTGTTTGCACATCGCTTTTTCATGGTGCATCTCCTGTCTCGTTCAGGTTGTCGAAGTGGAGGGCTCATATGCCGAAAAAGTATGATTCGGAACACTCCCTGTCAATAACTATATCATATCACTTTATGGCTTCAGGCAGCCGATCGGAACGACATATATCCCGTCTTTCCTTTTGTATGCGAATTCTGTCGCGCTGACGATCATCAGACAGGATGGTGCCCTCATTTTTTCCGTATTGACACGATTGACAAACTTTTTTATTTTTTCAGCTGCCGCATCGAATTCGTCCGCACCCATCCTTATCTCTACAGCCGCCCACCGCCCATCACGCAGCACGATGACAGCGTCCGTTTCCAATCCGGTCTTGTGTGATGCTTCAGCGAATCATTCCTTCTGAATCTGTATGGCGGCTTCCCGATCCAGCAGAAGGGTGGTGCACAAATGGTCGCGGAAAAGGGTGGAAGGGACCCTGTTTGAAACGGGTCCATGAACCGTTGCATGAACGATTTCCGATTTCCTCGCTCCGTTTGCAAGCAGGACAACTTCCCGTGCCTGTATCAGTGAGCCGAGACCGATGCTGATGCCTTGCCGTACGGGCAGAGGCTGGCCGAAGTACTTGATGCTCACCGCTTTGGTCGTGTCATCGAGATCGCAGACAATACAGCCGTTTTGCACAGGCACATCGGGCTCATTGAAGCCGATATGGCCGTTCATGCCGATGCCGAGAACCGTCATGCCGATGCCTCCGCAAGCTGTGATCCAGTTCTCCATCTTTTGGCATTCTTCCGTAAGGTCTGCCGCGAGTCCATCAAACACATGAATGTGTTCAAGCGGAATATTGGCTGGTCGGTAGAAGGCGTCATGCATGACCTGGATGCAGGAGCCCGTGTCGTTTGGACCAAGACCGACCCATTCATCCAATCCTGCAAAACGGGCTTGGGAAAGATCGATCCGTCCGTCTTCCTGCATGGCCGCCAAAATGCGGAACATGCCCATCGGCGTTTCTCCTGCCGCAAAGCACAGCAAGGTGTCGGGGTGTTCGGCAATATGAGCGGCGACTCGTTCGGCAGCCTGTTGGGACATCTCCTCATAGGATTCGAACATTGTGATCTTCATGGCAATGCCTCCTGTTTTTGATTGTTCATTTGCTGCATAGATGCTGCTGCCTGTAAATTTCAGGGTTGTGTCCGTTCGAAATCCATCGTTTCTGCCTGACGAAGCAAGCCGTGATGTCCTGCTGTCCGACCAAACCGATCCAGCACGTCCATCGGGATTCCATTCGGATACAGGCTGTCAAGACCGAGCAGCAGCAGTCCCGCTGCCGGTTCGTACCTTGCCTGGATTGCGCGGGAGCGGGGGGCAGCTTCCCGGATAACCCGCATGGCGGCCTCCACGATGCATTGTCCGCGGTCTTTCAGGACCGATCCTGAGAATACGATGTCCAAGGGCTGGTCCAGCAGGTTCAATCGACGCATGGCAGCGGTTGCATAGCGGGCGATGCGTTCCCCATAGTCAGCTGTGATTCTTGCTGCAGGTGGATCACCTTGTTCGGCGGCATGGAGCAGCACCGGAGCGAGATGTTTCGTTTCGAACCGGTAGCCGCCGATTGTCCAATCGCGATGCAGAACTTCCTCGGATGGCTTATTCATCAGGTCAAGCACCGGTTTACGCAGACTGGTTGGCTCCGACAGACCGATCGACGCATCCACGACCGCACGCATCGCTTCCCGCCCAAGGGCTCCTGCGCCATGATCCTCGTCATGGATGTAATAACCGTAAATGAATTCATTGCCATGTTCATCGCGGACAGCCACGTTCAAACCGGTTCCGACACACAGGACAACGGCCGCCCGTGCGCTTGTGCCGCCACGCAGGGCTCCGATGCAGTCATTCACCAGATACAGGGAGGCATTTCGCGCCACAAGTTCTGTCGAGAGGAATTCGTTTGCTGGGCGAGGAGACTGCAAGGTGCGGCGCAACCGATCCTCGATGGCAGGATACTCCTCCGGCCAATCCGCGCCGTTGAACCCAACGCGGATGTCGGTAACGATGCCTGCCTGCCGGACTTCCGAAGAAGCCAGGGCGTCATCGACTGCAAGCCGGATCCGATGCATGTTCTTGTCCATATGCCAAACGTCCCTGCTGGTGCGCTCAAGCCCAACATTCATGATTGTGTCTGCATCCCCACCGTCCGTGCTAGCGTCCGTGCAACCATCATTCGTGCTTACGGCTGCGTTCCCGCCGTCCGTGCCAGTGTCTGCAAACCCGTCATCCCTGCCGGTCGCAAGAATTTGCCCGTCTGGCCTGCAGATGGCGACGAGTGTCTTCGTGCCTCCCTGATCAATGCCCATCAGCAGATTCATGGTTCCGCATCCTCCCCAAAGAAAAGGGGCAGCCAATTGCGATTGGCCTCCAACAGCTGCTCGAGCAGGGTTCGCGCCACATCGCCATCCCGGACAAGCGGGTGTGCCATCAGGGCAGCGAGTGCCGTGCGCCGGCAGCCGGTCATGGCCGCTTCCACGGCCAACTGCTCATAGGACTTGACGGCAGCGATCAGTCCCCGGACGGCCATGGGCGGATCTTTCACGGGGAGCGGGCGGATTCCGTCCGCTCCGACAAGGCACGCGGTCTCAATGACGGCATCCTCCGGAAGGAACGGCAGGGTGCGTCCGTTCGGCACATTGACGACCATCCAGCTGTCACGCGCATTCCAGACCGCATCCATGAAACCGATTGCCACGTCCGCATAGCCGCCGCCGCCTCGTTTTTTCAGCAAATCCGGTTTGCGGTCGGCGGCCGGATCGGCAAAGGCACTGAACAGCTCCGGTTCCATCGCCAGCACTTCCTCACCACGGGTTCTGCCAGCGGCTTTCATGGCTGCGACCTTCGCGGTTGTGTGCAGATAATACTGCAGATAAGGACTGGGCAAGGCACCGAGCGTTTCGATCAGGGCGGGATCCACAGGGCCTACCTCCCGTGCTGCGGCTGAAAATTCCTGATTGGTGAGGGGACGACCGGAAGCGGTCAGGTTGTAGGCGAAGTTCATATGGTTCAGACCCGCGAGATCGTATCGGACGGATTGCGGTGCGACGCCCATTGAACGGCCCACCCAATGCTGTGCGAATACACCACCGGCACAGAGTCCGGCGATTTTTGCGCCGGTGTGTCGGATGACGGCCTCTGCGACCAGTCCGGTCGGGTTCGTGTAGTTGACTATCCAGGCATCCGGGGCATGTTTCCTCACATCCCGGGCAATGTCGACCATGACGGGCAAGGTGCGGAGTGCTTTGGCGAACCCGCCTGCACCAGTCGTTTCCTGACCGATCAGACCAAGTGACAAAGGGATTTTCTCATCCTGGATCCGGGCGCGGTTTCCGCCCACACGGATCTGCGTATTGATGAACGAAGCGTCACGAATGGCATCAACCCGATCCGTCGTGCCACGGATGACGATGTCCGTGCCCAGGGCATTTGCGTAACGTTGGCAAAATCCCGTCATGATAGCCAGCCGGTCCGCATCCGTATCCATCAGGACCAGCTCCCGGACCGGCAGCCGATCCCGCCATTCGGACAGTTTTTCTAGCAATTCAGGGGTGTAGGGGCTTCCAGCTCCGATGATGCAGATTTTCACGGGAGTACCTCCTTCATGGCGTGTTGGTAGAGTTCTGCCAGGGTGCGCCGCTTGTCGTCCGGCAGGGACCAATCCGGTTCCCGGTTCAGCAGCGTGACGGCCGTGGTGCGAATTTCCCCCAGCATGTCGCGTTTTCGGCCTGATAGCCACGCTGGCAGACTGGTATGGTCTTCGAAGGGAGATGCGGGTACATAATTGGCGTATCCATCCAGTGTTCTGTCTGTGCCTGTGTACCCGGCGGCAAGATCCTGCGACACCTCGTCCGCCCATGCTCTTGCCAAGGCAGCTGTCGAATCAGCGGATGTTCCTGCCTGCATGGGGTAATCTTCCGGCTCAATGTGGATGCCCTCTCTCAAGCGTTCCATCCGATGCAGCATTTCCGTATCAAGCATCAGCTGCATCGGGCTGAAAATTTCATCTAGGGACAGGCTGCCAAGTCCGGAAAAGTAACGGGAACCGGCTGAGAACCCGGCCGCTGCAAGAACGGTCTTGTCCATTACCGCCTGGACACCGGATTGCTTGGCGTGCGTATGGATGTTTGTCCCGGGTCGTCCGAACGGTTTATGGAAAAGGGTTGCATTGAATCTGTTTGTCATCCGTTCGAACAGCAGGGATTCCGGAGCACCATAGAGCATGTTCATATCACGCAGATCGAACGGAAACATCTGTGGACCAATGCGGGTCGGCAGACCGGTCAATGCCTCCATCACAATGGAGGCGCCGAGGTTCTCCGCCAGCGCCAGCGCCCAGGCAGCCGGCAGCAGCAAGGGGGTGTTGATGCCGAAGGAAGGCATGCAGGTGATGTGGATTTCCGTCAGACGCGCCTGCATGGCGAGAATCATGTGGAAGGATTCATCTCCCATGGTCAGGGGAGAGGCCAGGTACAGGGGGAGTGTCCGAATGGGGCGGTCCATCGCATGGGCCATTTCAAACATCCACCTTGCGGAACGGACGGAGGTTGGCTCCAGGTTCCAGGCGCCTCTGCAGGTTTCGCATGCGATGCGGTACCGGGCCAGGGAGGAAAGGTCCGGGGGCACATCTGACGGCGTTCCTGGAACAAGGGGGGTAAATCCTTGCGGGAAACACC
>JAIFNI010000177.1 GCA_020047785.1 Clostridia bacterium | reverse complement strand
AAATCATTGTCACAAAGAACAACCACCGCGTAGCCCGACTGGTTCCGTATGTTTCCGATATCGAGCGGTACGAGAAAGTCATGGAAAACGCCGTGCAGTATGACTATACCCAAAAGACAATTTCCTATGATGAATTCATGGAGATCCGTGAAAAGAGCCCCTTGCGCATGGAGTTCATCAACGGGAAAATCGTGGTCATCTCTTCTCCAAGTATGGGGCATCAAAGAATGCTGGGAGAGTTGCATGTCCTCTTCAAGCAGTTCTTCAAGGGTAAACGCTGCCAGCCTTTTCTGGCACCGCTGGACATTCATTTCCACAAAGAAGATATCACCGATCCGGACGTGATGCAGCCGGATCTGGTCGTATTGTGCGATGCCGACGAGAAAGTCGACAAGAAGGACAGGTATACAGGAACACCGGCCCTGACGCTTGAAATACTCTCCCCGAGTACACGCAGCATCGATATGATCCACAAGCTGAACACGTTCATGTTGTCAGGAGTCGCCGAATACTGGCTGGTCGACCTGGAGAATCGGCAGATTACTCTTTATTGGTTTGAAGACCTTCAGATCGCCGGGTATACCGTCGTGCGCATGGGTGAAACTGTTAAATCCAGCCGGTTCGAGGGGTTGTCGGTCTCGTTGGATGATTTGTGGGAAACGGGTACCGGCACTGGCTTATAATGCCTTCAGGCAGAACGGAGATTCAACTGTCATGGAAGAAAAAGATATCATTGCCGTCACCAGCCAACCCGTCACCATTGATTCGATGAAAGAGGACCTGAAATCGCTCGGTGTGCTGCCGGGAGACCTTGTCATCGTCCACTCCTCCCTGTCGAGCCTTGGATGGGTATGCGGCGGTCCGCAAGCGGCCATCATGGGGCTTCTTGCCTCGGTACAAACGGCTGTGGCCATAGGAACCCTGGTCATGCCTGCGCATTCCGGAGAATGGAGTGATCCTGCCGAATGGCGGCATCCGCCTGTTCCCGAATCGTGGATTCCCATCATCCGGGAAAACATGCCGGCTTATGATCCGGATATGACACCAACCAGAGGGATGGGCAAAATCCCGGAAACATTCAGGAAATTCCCGGGAACCCTTCGTTCATCCAATCCTCAGGTATCCTTCACGGCCAATGGGCCAATGGCCGAATCCATTCTGGAGGGGCATCCACTCACCCCGATGATGGGAATGGAATCCCCGCTTGGTCGTCTGTACACGAATGATGCCAAGGTTCTGATGCTTGGCGTTTCTTACGACAACTGCACGGCCTTTCATTTGGCGGAGGCCATGTGTCCGGCCACACCGATTGTGAAGATGGGAACGGCCATGATAGAGCATGGAGAGCGGGTTTGGAAATGGTTCGAGGATTTCGATTATGATTCGGATGACTTCATGGCCATCGGGCGTTCTTTCGAGTTGAAGCATCCCGTTTCCCGCGGAAAAGTCGGAAATGCTGACTGCAGGCTTTTTGACATGAAATCCGGGGTTGATTTCGCCTTAAGCTGGATGTTGGAAAACAGAAAGAAACGCACCGCAGGGATCCAGGCATCTCCTCACGAATGAATTGGAGGAGCTGCCTGCAGATGGCACTTCAGATGTTGATTCTTTCCACCCCAAGGCATACACTGTATGCATCCGGCTGGTTTTACGCAGAAATGAGGAGGCACCTTCATGTTCAAAACGGTCGAGGATCTGATTCTGCTGGACAACACAAGCCTGTCCGCGTTGCTGATCCGCTTCAAGCCCGACGAACTCGCCATCGCGCTGCACGGCTTCAGCCCATCTCTTCGAGATAAAATGGTCAGCTGCATGGACAAACCAATGCGTGTTCTTCTGGAGAACTCCGCCTACAAGAACAACCCCGTCCGTCTGGTCGATGTCGAAGCGGTTCATGCCAAGATTGTCGCCATGGCCAATCAACCACAGGCATAATGGGATTCGTTATCCCTATGATTCTCCCATCCCGATTGTCATGAGGGCTGATGGAAGCCAGTTTCAGCCTGTTTGATCTTCATGACCGCTTCTCTGAATATCTCCGCGTGTACGGGGTTATCAAAAATCCTGCTGCCGGAATATACCTGGATGCCCCAACTTTGCTTTTCAGACAAAGCGGTCATTTCAAGACTTTTTGGAAAATCCAGATGGTCCAGAATCAACTGGACTTTCTTGTCAACCGGAACAAAGCTTTCCGACCTTTCCAAGAATTCTTTCCCCCACGCATTTGAGCGGCCGGACTTTGAGGCGTAAATCAGGGGTGTGAACACATCAATGGCTGCAGCCATCTTTTCATAATCCTGGGCAAAAATGCGGCTGAGGGCTCCCTCCTGTTCTGCAGGAAGCCAGGGACACATATAAGCGCCGACAATGCAATCCGGCCTGATGGAATGAATGCATGCCGCGTAGTGAATGGCATATGCGGCAATCCTGTCACACTTGTGTTTCTTCCATTCTTCGGGGAACTGCTGGAGTACCTTCACCGGATCGTCCACGTCCAACCCGGTGGTTTCACAAAAATCGTTCATGCATGATTGGCAGAAACAACTCTCCTGCAAATCCGGATCAGGCGTCTCAAACCAACCGGCATATGTGAGGTAATCAAGCCATATTCCCTTGGGATGAAACTGTTTGATGCCTTCCAGAAGGTCGGACTCCGTTTTGTCAAGAAATTCTTTGTTTGACAAACACACACCTTGAACAAGGCTTCCATATCGGATCGGCTTCCCATCCATACCAACGGGAATCAGTTCTGGATTCTTGTCAAAATCCGCCCTGAATGTTTTGTATTCCACACAGGCCGCCAAATCATTGGCCTCGCAGAGGGAAAAGGCGTTCTCGTCAAAACCATGAAACCATACCGCATTGACGCCATACTTCTTCATATCGCCGGCATGCTTCAGGGAATCCGCACCATATGGGCCAAACAGCATTTCCTTCAAACGATCATTCATTTAAACCTCCAATTCGATAAAGCCGTCCCTCATCGGTGACAGCGTAGAGGGCGCCATCCATCCCTGCAGCAACATCACGGAAACGCTGCCCTTCCGAGGCCAGCAGGCGTTCTTCGCCAATGACCCGCTCCCCATCCAGGACAAGGCGTGCAATATGTTGGCTCCGCAAGCCTGCGATAAAGAGATTGTTCTCCCATTCAGGGATTTTGCTGTCCGTGTAGAAAGCCATGCCGCTGGAGGCCAGGACGGGATCCCAATAGTAGACAGGCTGTTCCATGCCTTCCTTTGCTGTCAATGCGCCTCTAATGGGCTGGCCGGAGTACTCGATGCCATAACTGATGACCGGCCATCCATAATTTTTCCCAAGCAGGATGAGGTTGAGTTCATCCCCGCCACGCGGTCCCATTTCATTCAACCACAATGCATGCTGTTGTCATAAGCGGGTATGGCACGCCAGATGATTTCCACGTTTTCGACGGTACGCTCATCATCCGAGAGACGACCGCGAGCGACTGCGGTCAGAGACCCTTTCGACGTCTTCTCCGCCAGTGTGAAGAAAAGCATACGGCTGAAAGAAAAATCCGGAGCCGGCGCAACATCCAGCAGGCCGCCCTGGCTGCGGTCATCTACAGGAGGAAACCCACCGATGGGTCGGCTGATTATGCCGGATGTTGTGGCCAGTCGGAGGGTTCCTGCCTTCTCCGTGATCACCAGCCTGCCATCCGGCAAGGACGCAACCGACCAGGGACTTGCCAGTTCTCGCGTGAGAATCTTCACGGCATATGGGGTCACTGTCGCAACCCCATTCGTTCTGGTCTGACCGGGAAAAGCGGGTTCATACGTGGTATTGGGTGGATTGGTCTCCACCGGAGGCAGCAGGACCGGACTGGGTTCGGGCGGCAAGCTGCTTTCCGTCTGCACGGCGGATGTTGCCGGGGAGGGTGTCGCCATGAATGTTTCCGCGGGCGTTGCAGGTGGTGTTGCAGGGGATGTTGTTTCACCGGCAGACTGGCTGGCTATCGTTTCTGAAGGGGCAGCTTCAGTCGCGGAGTTGCCGGAAGAGCCCGGAGAAACAGTACAGGCAGAAAGCAACAGGACTGTCAGCAAGAACGGAAATGGAATCAGTTTTTTCATGTGATCACCTTCTGATATCGACATCATCGGGGATTGTCCATCCAGGTGGACGTACGGCAACACCTATGTGCGGATGCATAGTTCTGGTAGGTGGCTCCATCTAATAATGTGCGGATGCGTTGTTCTGGCAAGGGCTCTAACAAATAATGTGCAAACACGTACTTCTGGCAGGCGCTGCCAATTATCTGTTTGTGACGGTTCCTGATACGTTGCTTTCAAGCATATGGTATCACATCCATGCATGACCCGTGACCCGAATCCGGTGTGACTGTCGTCAGGTGGCTTGTTTATGTTGCTCAGTTGACGTAAAATCAATCCAACAACATAGCGGAAAGCCCATAGACAAACGCGGAGGTGGCATATGGCCGGATCTGCCGGGAATCAATACAAGTCCATCATCTTCGACCTCGACGGAACCTTGACCGACCCGAGAATCGGCATAACCTCTTGTGTCCGTCATGCACTCCTGTCGGCTGGCATTCAGGAGGGAGACATAGGCAAGCTTCTCCCCTACATCGGTCCGCCATTGGCCCGCTCTTTCCGTGAATTTCATGGCTTGACGCCGGTTCAGGTGGAAAAAGCCATTCTGGACTACAGAGAACGCTTCTCCACACTCGGGATGTACGAAAATGAAGTGTACACAGGCATCCCGGAAATGCTGCGCGTTCTGAAGGAACAGGGGTTCTTCCTGGCACTCGCCACATCGAAACTGGAGATATACGCAATCGACATTCTCAAGCACTTTGCGTTGGACAGTTTTTTTGATTTCATCGCCGGCAGTCTTCGGGACGGAAGCCGTTCAGAAAAAGGGGATGTCATCCGCCATGTCATTCAATCAACCGGATTCCAGCTTGAAGAAACCCTGATGGTCGGTGATACTAAGTACGACATCGAGGGGGCAAAGGAAAACAACATCGCCTCATTGGCCGTCGCATACGGATATGGGACCTGGCAGGACACACTCGACGCTGGTCCAACCTACACATGTGGGACAGTCTCGGAACTGAAGAATCTGCTGATCGGTTTTGCGGAGCGTTCCGCCAAATAAGGCTTGGAAGCAAGATTCATGAAGATGTGTCAAGGAGGCAACCATGCGGAACGAACAGGAAATGTATGGCCTCATTCTCGGGTTCGCCCGGAAAAATCCGTTGATCCGCGCCGTATACATGAATGGCTCCCGTACGAACCCACAAGCGAAACGGGATATCTTTCAGGATTACGATATTGTCTATGTCGTTGAATCCGTCAGCTCTTTTGTCGACGACAAATCCTGGCTGACAGTCTTCGGGGATGTCGCAGTCATGCAGGAACCGGATGCCACAGCACTTCCGTATGAAACCACGAAACGGGAGGATGGTTATGCCTATCTGATGCAGTTCGAGGACGGCAACCGAATCGATCTGACCATTCAATCCATCCCTGCCGCCAGAATCAATTATCTTGCCGACAGTCTCACACTGCCTCTTCTCGACAAGGATGACCTGTTTCCTGAAATTCCTGGACCCACTGACAAGGATTATTGGGTCAGGAAGCCCGAGGCTGCTCATTTCGCCAGCTGCTGCAACGAGTTCTGGTGGGTTTCCCCTTATATTGCAAAAGGTCTATGGCGCAAGGAAATCCTGTTCGCCATAGACCATCTGAATACCTGCGTCCGACCCATGCTGCTGATGATGCTGTCCTGGGAAGCCGGCATACGGACTGGCTTCTCCGTTAGCGTGGGAAAATGCGGCAAGTATCTCGACCAGTACCTGCCGCATGAAACATGGACCCGCTTTTTATTCACTTATCCGACAGCGGATGCGTCCGCGGTCTGGGATGCTCTGTTCGTGGCGGGAAGTCTGTTTCGGGAAACCGCCTTGTTTGTGGGGAATTCACTGGGTTTTTGCTATGACGCGAATGAGGACAGGCGTACGACATTGCTTTTGGAGGATATCAGGAAATTGCCCCGCGACGCGGCGGGGATTCGTTGATGGCCATATGCCTCTCCTCTGGCAGCAAAAGGACAATTGTCACAGCCAGGGAACTCATGTCCTGCCATGTGGAGGAGAGGAACGCCGCCGAAGTCATCATTGGAGAAGAGGGCTGGCAGGTCAGCCTTTGCCGTTGAAGCAATGCGTGCAGAGCTTGCATGCGGGCTGCCCGATGGCGTCGATCATGTCATCCAGCCGGTTGAACTCCAGAGAGGTGAAATCCAATTTATTCCTGATGTCATCGAGCATGCCCCGGTATTCGGCTGTTTCAGGATTCGTGTATGCCTCAAGCCTGGCTTCTGCATGATCCCCTTCGCGTTCTTGGATGACACGCCGGGTGATCAGGTCCATCACGGAGGTGGAACGGGAAAAGTTCAGATAGGGGCAGCCATACACAAGTGGCGGGCAGGCCGGACGGATATGGACTTCCTTCGCGCCGCACTGGTACAGGAATTCCGTGGTTTCCCTCAGCTGTGTGCCACGGACGATCGAATCGTCGATGAGCAGCAGACTTTTGTTGCGAATCAGGGAATCGATGGGGATGATCTTCATGCGCGCGATGAGATTGCGCATGCTTTGATCCTGGGGCATGAAGGACCGTGGCCAGGTGGGCGTATACTTGATGAAGGGCCGGGAAAAAGGGATGCCGGACTCGTTTGCATAGCCGATGGCATGGGCGGTGCCGGAGTCCGGCACACCGGCCACAAGGTCCGGCCTTACCCGATCCCGACGGGCCATTCGCTCTCCACAGCGATACCGGATTTCTTCCACATTTCTGCCTTCGTACGAGGAGGTGGGATACCCATAGTAAATCCACAGGAAGGAACAGATTTTCATCTCCTCCTGCGGAAGGCTGATCGTTTCAGCGCCGTCTGTGGTGATGCGGACGATTTCCGCCGGGCCAAGCTCTCTCAAATCCTGATACCCAAGGTTCAGGTAGGCGAAAGATTCGAAGGACACACAGGTTGCCCCCTCTTTCGTCCCGATGGACAGCGGGGTGCGACCGAGGCGGTCGCGTGCCGCAAACAGGCATTCCGGCGTCATGATGAGCAGGGTCATGGAACCCTCGATGAGGGACTGGGCGTACCGGATGCCTTCGGGAATGCTGTCGCATTCATTGATGAGGGAGGCAACGAGTTCCGTGGCATTGATGTCACCGCTGCTCATTTCCAAAAAGTGTCCACGCCGGTCTTGCATGGCCCTGGCAGTCAAGGCCTTCACGTTGTTGATGCGTCCCACGGTGGTGATGGCATAGCTGCCCAGGTGGGAGCGGACGATGAGCGGCTGGGGTTCATTGTCGGAAATGCAGCCGATACCCATGTTTCCGCACAGGCGTTCCAGATCAAGTTCGAACTTGGTGCGGAAGGGGGAATTGCGGATGTTGTGAATGCCGCTGGAAAAGGAATTTCCGTCATAAAACGCCATGCCGCCCCGGCTGGTCCCCAGATGCGAGTGGTAGTCCGTTCCAAAAAACACATCAAGCTTGCAGTCTGTCCTGGATACCACGCCAAAAATGCCGCCCATCTGGTGAGTCCTCCTGCCGTTCTTCAAGATTCGACAATGCAGCTGCCGATTCCCTTGAATTGTATCACAGGTTGGGCAGGCCATCGTGATTGGTTCAGTCGCAAGTAAAAGGAGTTGTAGACTGAGGTACATCCTTGACGCTGTTCCCGTTCTATCATACCTACTCAAACCTATTTGAAAACATTCAAATCGGCTCAATGCTGATTTCCTGCTTCTTCAAAGACCAACCCGTCCCGATTCTGCAATCGGAATAAGTTCCTATCTTCTCCACAGGCTGTCACCGTG
>JAIFNI010000075.1 GCA_020047785.1 Clostridia bacterium | reverse complement strand
GCAGCGGTAAACGATATCCGACTCTCGCGAGGAAAAATCCGGAAGAATGAAACTCTTGTCGATGCGATGCAGCGCCTGCTCATCGAGTTGCGCAACCCACGATTCGTGCAGGAAACAGCGAAGCAGTTGAAGAAATGCCTTCCGTGTCTGAAGAAGTGCCTTGAATGCCTTATCATCGGGCTGATGAATGCTTGCCATGTGTGCCTCCATGATGTGTGATGTCATGAGACTATCACAATGATCAGGAAGAAACAGTAAGCTGGGAGCCTACCAGTGACAAGACGATGGTGATGAATGTATGTGTGTACGGGGTTATGTTCCGCAAGGAGATCACGACATCCGCGATATTTACACATATCAACCTGTTACACGCTTGTTCGATGCCCGACCCTGTTGCAAACCTCGCGGTCGATTGACTTCTGAAACAGCTGGATATGATATTATGAAATACGTGTGTAGCCGGTTTGTCAGCATGAATCCGGTTCGGTTCATTTTCCTTGCATCGGAGGTCGGGAACTATGGCAACGCTCATTCCGCAGATAGATCCCATGGACATCAAAAATGAAGGAGAGCGAGCCGTATATACTGCGGCAGCAAGGTTGCCGGCAACGTATACGGTATTGTATTCATGGCGTTTTCCCGATCGGGAGACACTGATGGATGAAACCCTTTTGCGAGAAGCGGATTTCATCATTGTCCATCCGGCTTATGGGTATATTGTGCTGGAAGTGAAACAGGGGAGTGTGGGCTTCATTGACAGGCAGTGGGTGGAATACAAAGGAAAAGATTACTCGCCTATGCATGACAATCCAGTGGAACAGGCCAAGAGAGCCATGTACGCGGTGCTCAGGCTCTATCAGAAGGAGTCCGGCCAGCACGAATTTCCCCTGCATATAGCGTATGGGGTGGTTTTTCCGGATTCGTCACGGCTGGACGGCATACTGCCGGTCGACTTGCGCGAAGGCAATCTGATTCTGTCGGATGCGTTGGACAATCTGGAACCTTTCCTGATTCAGGCGTTTGGATCGAAGAAACCTTCGAGGCCGGAGATTGCGGAGCTGCTCGTGAACAAGATTCTTGCCCCGTCCTTCCGCATTTATACCAAGCTGGAGGACCAGATCGTTCAGTTTTCAAGAGAAGCCCAGCGTGTATTAACGGACGAACAGGAGCGGATATTGGAAGAAACGGGGCTGGACAGCCGGAAGATGTTCCTTGGTTCGGCTGGCAGCGGCATCTGCGCTGGCTGCATCTGGAACAGGCAGGCTCTGTTTGAAGGCCGTCCATCCATGCGCATCCGTTCGGTGGGTGCCGTCGACCACGGACCACCGATGCCTGCATAAATATTCTCAATGCTGCATGTCTATACATCTCCAGGGGACTGTGATACGCTTTCAAAAAACCATCCACCCTCAAACACTAAGAAATGGAAATGGGAGGGAACACCATGCCCAAGCGTACGGACATTCATTCCATCCTCATCATCGGCTCCGGGCCCATCATCATCGGACAGGCCTGCGAGTTCGATTATTCCGGCACCCAGGCCTGCAAGGCATTGAGAAAACTCGGCTACCGCATCATCCTGGTCAACTCCAATCCGGCCACGATCATGACGGATCCGGAAACCGCCGATGTCACCTACATCGAGCCGCTGAATGTGAAGCGTCTGACGGAAATCATCGCCAAGGAACGTCCGGATGCCCTCCTGCCGAATCTGGGTGGACAATCCGCCCTGAACCTGTCATCCGAACTCGACAAAGCAGGGGTTCTGAAACAATATGCAGTCAAGGTCATCGGTGTGCAGCTTGATGCCATCGAACGCGGCGAGGATCGCATCGCCTTCAAGGAGACCATGGCCAGGCTTGGCATTGAAATGCCGCAGAGCAAGCCGGCCTATACGGTTGCGGAGGCGGAGGAAATCGCCCGGGAACTCGGATACCCGGTCGTCATCCGTCCTGCGTATACAATGGGCGGCACCGGAGGCGGACTGGTCTACAACATCGAGGAGCTGCAAATCATCGCCGCTCGCGGTATAGCGGCCAGCATGGTCGGACAGATCCTCGTCGAGGAGTCCGTGCTCGGTTGGGAGGAGCTCGAGGTCGAAGTGGTGCGTGATGCGAAGAATCAGATGCTTTCCATCTGCTTCATCGAGAACATCGACGCGATGGGTGTGCACACGGGAGACTCCTTTTGCGCGGCGCCGATGCTCACCATCAGCAAGGAACTGCAGGACAAGCTCGAGAAATATGCGTATTCCATCGTGGAGGCCATCGAGGTCATCGGCGGAACAAATGTGCAGTTCGCCCATGATCCGCAGACAGGTCGAGTCGTCATCATTGAAATCAATCCGCGCACCTCCCGCTCCTCCGCACTGGCGTCGAAGGCCACAGGGTTCCCGATTGCCCTCATCTCCGCCATGCTGGCCGCCGGCATGACACTCGATGAACTGCCGTACTGGAAGGAGGGCACACTCGACAAGTACCGCCCCTCAGGCGACTATGTCGTCATCAAATTCCCGCGATGGGCGTTCGAGAAGTTTCCGGGGTCCATCGACAAGCTGGGAACGCAGATGCGCGCTGTCGGCGAAGTGATGAGCATCGGCAAGAATTACAAGGAAGCCTTCCACAAGGCAATCCGTTCGCTGGAAATCGGGCGGCCGGGGCTCGGTTTTGCGAAGGATTTTCATGAAAAACCGCTGGAAGACCTGATCGAGATGCTGGGGGAGGCAACCTCGGAACGGCAGTTCATCCTCTATGAGGCGCTGCGCAAGGGGGCTGCGGTGGACGAGTTGTTCAAGCTCACCCACATCAAGGTCTGGTTCCTCCAGCAAATGAAGGAGCTTGTGGAACTGGAAGAGCAGATGCTGGAGTATGCGGGAAAGAATCTGCCGGACACGCTGCTGCTTCAAGCCAAAAAGGACGGCTTCGCCGACAAGTACCTGGCGAAGCTGCTGAAGATCGACGAATCGTCCATCCGTTCCCAACGTACAGCTCTCGGCATGGTCGAAGGCTGGGAACCGGTTCCCGTCAGCGGTGTGGAGAATGCGTACTACTATTTCTCCACCTACAACGCGCCGGACAAAACGACAGTTACCGACCGGAAAAAGGTCATGATCCTCGGCGGTGGCCCCAACCGCATCGGACAGGGCATCGAATTCGACTACTGCTGCGTACATGCGGCCTTTGCGCTTCGCGACATGGGGTTCGAGACCGTCATGGTCAACTGCAACCCTGAAACGGTCTCCACAGATTACGACACCTCCGACAAACTCTACTTCGAGCCGCTGACGGTCGAGGATGTGCTGGCCATCTATGAGAAGGAAAAGCCACTCGGCGTCATCTGCCAGTTCGGCGGGCAGACCCCCCTGAACCTTGCGGCGGAGCTTGAGGCGGCCGGGGTGCGCATCCTCGGCACCTCGCCGGAGACCATCGATCTTGCGGAAGACCGTGACCGGTTCAGGAAGATCATGGAGAAGCTGGACATCCCGATGCCGGAATCCGGCATGGCCGTTACAACCGAAGAAGCGCTGGCGATTGCCAGAGGCATCGGCTATCCGCTGATGGTGCGTCCTTCCTATGTCCTGGGGGGCCGCGGCATGGAAGTGGTTCATGACGACGGGATGCTCATCCGTTACATGACCGCTGCGGTAGGCGTCACCCCGGACCGCCCCATCCTGATCGACCGGTTTCTGCAGGAAGCCACGGAATGCGAAGCCGATGCCATCGCCGACGGAAAGGATGCCTTCGTGCCCACGGTCATGGAGCACATCGAGCTGGCCGGCATCCACTCGGGAGACTCTGCCTGTGTCATCCCTCCGGTTGGCATTTCGCCGGAGCACCACGCAACCATTGTGGCGTACACCCGGAAGATTGCACGGGAACTGGGTGTTGTCGGTCTGATGAACATGCAGTACGCCATCGCGGACGGCATGGTGTATGTGCTGGAGGCCAATCCGCGCGCATCCCGCACGGTCCCGCTCGTTTCGAAAATCTGCAACCTGTCGATGGCCCGCATTGCCACGGAAGTGATGCTGTGCGGAGAAACCGGCAAACCCTCCCCGGTTCCCGGTCTGAAGACGACCCATGTGCCCTATTTTGGCGTGAAGGAAGCGGTGTTCCCCTTCAACATGTTCCAGGAAGTCGATCCGGTCCTTGGACCGGAAATGCGCTCCACCGGCGAAGTGCTGGGTTTGTCCGACACCTTCGGCATGGCCTGGCTCAAGGCGCAGGAAGCGACGCAATCTCCCTTGCCTCTCTCCGGAACCGTGCTGCTGAGCGTGACGGATGCGGACAAGAATAAAGCGTTGGAGGTTGCGAAGCTTTTTGCGAAAGCCGGCTTCACACTGACTTCCACCGAAGGAACCGCACGGTTCCTCGAGAAGAACGGCATATCCGCGGTGATCGTGAAGAAGCTGCACGAGGGGCGTCCGAACATCCTGGACGCCATCAGCAATGGGGAAATCCAACTGGTTGTCAATACACCGGTCGGCAAACGCAGCCAGCATGATGACTCCTATATCCGAAAGGCGGCCATTCGAAAGAAGATTCCCTACATCACGACCATGGCGGCAGCCCTCGCCAGCGCCAGAGGCATCGATGAACTGGTGGAAAATGGTGGAAACGAACCGGAACCGATGTCTCTCCAGGCCTATCACAAAAGAATCGACTGACAAAGAGCAGGTAATTCCTTTCCGGCGACTTAAGAATGATACTGAGTGGCAATGAATTGCCGTTTGGGAGGTTGCTGCCAATGAAGTTCTTTCACTTGTCCGACCTGCACATCGGAAAAACCGTGAACGGTTTCTCCATGATGGATGAACAGCGTCACATCTTCGGGCAGATCAACGGATATATAGATACAGAAAAACCTGATGCAGTTCTCATTGCGGGTGATGTATACGACCGTGCTGTGCCAGGTGTGGAAGCCGTACGCCTGTTTGATGACCTCCTGACCGACCTCGCCGCCAGAGAAGTCACGGTCATACTGATCTCAGGCAATCACGACTCGCCGGATCGACTGCACTATGCCAGCAGATTGCTGTCGGAGCGCAAGCTCCACTTGTGCGGCGTGTTCGATGGAACGCTGCGCGCTGTCACACTGTCCGACGAGTATGGCAGCGTGAAGTTCTGGCTGCTACCGTTCATCAAACCGTCTGGTGTTCGCGGAATGTTTATGGACAAGGAAATCGAAAGTTATGCAGATGCCGTAAAATCAGCACTGGAATCGGCTGATATGGACGACTCCGAACGGAACGTCCTGCTGTCGCACCAGTTCTACTCCTCGGCGGGCATCACCCCCATCCGCAGTGAATCGGAGATGAATCCTGTCGGCGGCCTGGACGCAGTGGACGCAGGATTGCTGTCCGGATTTGATTACGTCGCGCTCGGTCATCTGCACGGCTCGCAAGGAGTTGGCGGGAATGTTCGCTATGCGGGTTCACCCGTCAAATATTCCTTCTCTGAATGGAAACAGAAAAAGTCTGTAACGCTTGTGGAGATAAAAGAAAAGGGAAATATTGCGTTGTCCGCCTTGCCCCTGCTGCCGCTCCGTGATATGAGGGAGATAAAAGGGACGCTTGAACAGCTGCTGCGCAATGAAGTTTCATCGCAGGGCAACCGGGAAGATTATCTGCGTGTGATCCTGACGGACGAAGAAGATATCATTGACCCGCTGGGTAAAGTCAGGAGCGTTTATCCCAATGTGATGGCTCTTGATTTTGAGAATTCTCGCACCAGATCAGATGCTTCCGGTACGCCGCTGGGCACGGAACAACTTGAGAGGTTGTCACCCTATGACCTGTTCAGCGAGTTCTTCCTTGAAATGAGTGGGGCGGTGCTGTCGGAAGAACAGATGCAAATCGTACGTGAACTTTTGGAAACAGAGGAAGAAAAATGAAGTCACGAAAGCTTGATATGGAAGCGGAGGATGAGGAATGAAGCCGCTGAAACTGAAAATGGGTGCGTTTGGCACGTATGCCAGCGAAGAAGTCCTTGATTTTACAGAGCTTGGTACGAACGGGCTGTATCTGATAACCGGCGAAACAGGTTCGGGGAAAACAACGATCTTTGACGCGATTTCGTATGCCCTGTTCGGAAAAGCAAGCGGCAGCGCACGCAACAGCAACAAAATGCTCCGAAGCGACTATGTCGAGGGACGCACAAAAACCTATGTCGAGTTGGATTTTTCATCCGGTGGGAACCTGTACCGGATACGACGCGAGATTATTCCGCATTTTGCCCGCATCACCGAAGAGGTCAGCTATACAGACAGCATTTCTTTTCTTTTGCCTGACGGCACGGTGCTTGACAGAAATCGAGATGTTGAAGCGAAAATTTCGGAAGTGGTCGGGCTTGACCGCGACCAATTCGCTCAGATTGTCATGATAGCCCAAAATGATTTCCTGCGGTTTCTCCAAAACGGTACAGACGAACGAGTGAAAATCCTGCGCCGTATTTTCGGTACGGGTGCTTTGAAGTTCTTCCAGGAAAGCCTCAAAACACGCGCAAAAGCGAAAGAGGACGAGAGGAAAGCCGTTATCCGTGACTTTGAAAAGCATGGGGTCGATCACAATCACGCAGGACAGCAGTTTGAGCAGTGGGAAAAGGAGACAGTGACTGACTATGAAGCTGTCAAGCATACTGACGGGAAGCTGAAAGAGTTGGATAACGCAAAAGAGGAATTTGCCGCGAAAATTGCCGTCGCCGAAAGGTTATTGCATGTTTTCGAAGATCTCGAGATCCAGCAGACTGCTTTTCAGGCGCATAATGCGAAAGCAGATGAAATGGCCGCACTGTCACACCGACAAAAGCGCGGCGAGATTGCTGTGCGCAGAGTTAAGCCGGTTGCTGACAGATATTCCGAAGTCGAAACCGTCTTTGCAAAAGCGAATAGTGACCTTGAAATCGCGAAAGCCGATGCTGAAACGGCCGTGCTTGCGCTGCAGCAGGCTGAGAAAGTCATGGCAGAGTTGCCGGTGCTCGAAGAAGCCCAGTCTTCGTTTGATATATTGAAGCAAAAATGGCAGGAAGCCTCCGACAGGTTGAATAAACTGTCTTCACTTGATGGCAATTACAAGGTGATTGTTGAAAAGCAATCCGCTTTGGATACTGCTAAAGCTGAACTCGAAAAAATAGAAGTGTTCATCGATAGCCTTCCGTCCATAGACACAACCAAAGAGGCGCTTGACAGGCTGACGCGGGAGTGGGAACAAGAGGGTGACAAGTTAAGAACACTCATTTCGTTACAAGCGGAATACAGCTTGATCATCGGCAAACTGGATGAGTATTCCAAGCTGCAGGATGAGTTTTCCACCCTGCAGGAAACCATCAAAGGCTTGCCGTCACTTGACGAAATCAGACAACAATTCGAGCGGCTCAGAATTGATATCGAAAAAACCAATGAAAAACTTGAAGTGCTGATAGCGTTGCAATCCGACTGGCGTGAAATTGCCGCGAAACAACAGCAACTGGAAGCAGAGCAAGCGAAATTTGTATCCATGAACAGCGGCTATCATGCCGCAAGGTGTGAATATGATGAACTGCATGAGCAATTCATCCTTGGGCAGGCGGGAATCATCGCGGAGACTTTGCGCGAGGGGGAACCCTGTCCGGTTTGCGGTTCAAGCAGCCACCCCGCACCGGCGAAAGCACCCGAAGGGGATATCAGTGATGCCAAGCTGAAAGGGCTGCTGTCCAAATCGGAGGAGGCAAAGAAAAAGGCCGACCATCAGTCGTCCGAGTGTGCCGCATTGGTTTCGGCAATCACCGTTTTGACAGAACGGTTCAACACCGCTGCTGCTGCTCATCTGCCGAACGGCAGCCTTGGAAATGCAGGAGAATTTCTGGAAATGCGCAGCCTTGGAAATGCAGGGCCTTGGAAATGCAGGAGAATTTCTGGAAATGCGCAGCCTTGGAAATGCAGGAGAACTTCTGGAAATGAGCAGCCATGGAAATGCAGGAGAACTTCTTGCTTTGCAAGTGCTGGCTGCAAAGGTGCGTTCTCAGGAGTTATCCGATAAAAAAACCGTGGACGAAATCTCCTTGAACAACCTTGCAACACAAATCGATGTCACGGCAAAACGGCAAGCGGAACTGTCCCCCAAGTGCGCTGCTTTGCTTTCAGAAGTGACGACCCTTCAAGGCAAATTCATGAAAGACGTTGCCATTTTCCTTTCAGATGCTTCATGGGAGAATGTCGGGACAGAATTATCCCTCCTGCATGGCAATACCCGAACTGCAGTCGAGGAAATGACAGTTCAAAAATCCGCAGAAGATCAGGCTTTTGTCGAATTGAGAGAAGATTGGAAAAAATCCTCTGAGAAACAGACGGAATTCAAGGGCGCTTGCGTGGCGTTGACATCAACAGTGTCTACGTTAGTCGACCGTTTCCTGAAAGATCTTGGTGAATTCTTTCCGGCTGTGACCTGGAACAGCGCCGGAGCAGAATTGTCTGCGTTGCTGGGTGAAACCGCAAATCAGGTTTCTGAACTGACCATCAGGAAAGGCATTGACGAAACAGCGCTTGCCAAGCTGAAAACTGCGTGGGATACGGCGAAGAAAAACCAGACAGACGGCAATACGGAGCTTGCAAAAACGAAGACGAGGAAAGACGAGCGTGAAATATACGCGCAGGAGAGTAATAGACAGCATGCTGAAACAAAGGAGTTGTTTGCGTCTGCAGTCCGTGAAAACGGGTTTGAGAATGAGACTGAGTATTCGACTTTCTTATTGCAGAAGATGAACTTGCAGCCATAGCCAGGCAACTCGCGGACTATGATGAAAACGGCAGGCGGATGAGGCATGATATC
>JAIFNI010000225.1 GCA_020047785.1 Clostridia bacterium | reverse complement strand
GCGAAAAGGACGAATCCTGAGATAAGCGGAGATTCTGAGATAGGCGGAGATACCTGAACCTTACAAATCTTACAGACCCATAGACAGAAAATCATGCGCAATGCCGGAGGAGGACCTCAATCTGAAAAACGATCTGGAAGATGACATCGGCCTGGAATCTGAAACCGCCACGCAGTACCAGTTTTCCGCCTCGGAGGAATGTGAGCGCCTCGATGTCCAATTGGCCACCTTTCTCCCGGAATACTCACGTTCCCATCTCGCCAATCTGATAGGTGCCGGAATGGCCAGGGTCGGTGGGAAAATTGGAAAACCGGGCATGAAGCCCAAGGCCGGAGAAGTGATTGAAATTTCCGTACCTGCTGTGGTTACGCTTCAGGTCATTCCGCAGAACATCCCGCTTGAAATCGTGCATGAAGATGATGACATTCTGGTCATCAACAAGGCAAAGGGAATGGTTGTGCATCCTGCTCCGGGAAATCCGGACGGTACCCTCGTCAATGCCCTGATGCATTACTGCGGGGACAGATTGTCGGATATCAATGGCGTCATCCGGCCCGGAATTGTCCACCGCATAGACAAGGACACCTCCGGCCTGCTGGTGGTTGCGAAAAACAACCACGCGCATAAAGTGCTTTCCGAGGCTTTGCACGATCATGGGGTCACCCGCGTATACCGGGCGATTGTGGATGGGGTCATCAAGACGGACGTCGGCATGGTGGATGCCCCCATCGGCCGCCATCCGAAGGATCGCAAGAAAATGGCGGTCAACCGCACGCATGGTCGAAGGGCAATCACCCATTACCGGGTGCTGCGGCGTTTTCAGGCTCATACCCTGATGGAATTCGAACTTGAAACAGGCAGGACGCATCAGATTCGTGTGCATATGGCTTTTCTCGGCCATCCCATCACCGGAGACGCGATCTACGGTACATCCTGCAGACTGATGAATACGGAAGGGCAGGCGCTCCATGCAAAACAGCTGAGTTTCCTGCATCCTGGCACAAACCTGCCTGTTTCCTATGAATCGGAGGTGCCGGCCTGGATGCTGAAGCTGCTGGAGGTTCTGGAACGGCGTGAAGGTTGAAGAACGGCGGGAAGGTTGACGAACGGCGTGAAGGTTGACGAACGGCGGGAAGGTTGACGAACGGCAGAAATGCTGACGAACGTCGGGAAGACGGATGAAGGACACGAATGCTGGTGACCGGCTGGAAGTGCCTGTTTCGGAAGAGACTCCCCGCAATGGACATGGACGGATTCGTTGGTGTATAATTCCCATGATGGAAATGGCCAGAGGTGATGATATGACGAATGAACATGTGACATTCAACGTGGAAGGCATGTCAGGCGCGGGTTGCCCCGATGCCATCCATGCTTCCCTGATCCGGCTCAATGGCGTGAAAAACGTCATCATTGACGTGGAGTTGAAGCGGGTTGCCATTGAATTCGATGCGGAACGCGTCCCTATCGACACCCTGAAAGGCACCATCGAGGATGCCGGTTTCAAGGTCCGTTGACAGACGGACGGTAAAATGCCTGCCCGGTCAACCGGACAGGCATTTCCATGTTTTCGGCCCGATCGTCGGCAGAAAATCAACCATTCGGCAATATGCCGCATCACCGGAGGAAGATGGACATGACTGGCATCATGGGCGGAACATTCGATCCGATTCATTATGGACATCTCCGTCTGGCGGAACACATTCGGGAGGAATTCGGACTGGAACGGGTGCTTTTCATTCCGGCAGGAGCCCCGCCGCACAAGGTGGGAAACAAAATTCTGCCGGCCGAACACAGATTGGAAATGACTAGAATCGCCATTTCTGACAATCCCGTTTTTGAACTGGTGGACCATGAAATCCGTGCGGAAGGGTACTCTTATACGGTGGAAACGCTGGAATGGCTCTTGAAGAGAGGTTACGGTCCCCTTGCCCTGATTCTCGGAGCAGATTCCGTCGTGCAGATGGAAAAGTGGTATCAGCCGGACGGCATCCTCGGAAGGGCATGCATTCTTGCGGCTCCCCGACCGGAGACGGATGAAACGGAGCTGCATGACGCCATCCTGGCCCTGTACCGGAAATACGGCGGAGACATCAGGGTCTCGAAAGCAACAGCCATGCCGCATGCCTCGACGGATATCCGGGATTCCGTCGCAAAGGGAAGAACCATACGTTATCTCGTGCCGGAAGGAGTCCGGCAATACATCGAACGGAACGGATTTTACAGGGAGGATATCATTTGAGCGGCATCCTGGATGAAATCAGGGATTACATCAGGAAGGAACTGAAACCGGAAAGATACCGCCATTCCATCGGGGTCATGGAGACGGCGCGCAAAATGGCCGCTTGTCACGGAGAGGAACCGGAACGGGCGGCGCTTGCAGGCATCCTGCATGATTGCGGCAAACACTGTTCCGGCAGCGATTCACTTCGCCTTCTTGAGGCCAGCGGATATGTCCCGGACGAGGTGGAACGTTTTGACCCGGATCTGCTGCACGGACGCATGGGTGCGCTGGTGGCACGTGAAAAGTTCCGGATTTCGGATGCGGGTATTCTCTCCGCCATTGCCTGCCATACGACGGGGAAATCGGGCATGTCGAAACTGGACAAAATCATCTACATCGCCGACTATATCGAGCCAAATCGTGACGGAGACTGGGTCTCCCCCTTGAGGACAGTCGCGTTCCAGAATCTGGACCGATGCATCATTCTCTGTGCGGACTGCACGCTGACGTACGTGATGCGCAAGGGAATGCCCATTCATCCCGATACGATTCGCATGCGAAATGAAATCCTCATGAGTCTCGGCGTTCAGGGAGACCTTCATGTGGAACACACGGACAGGAGGAAAAATGGACAATCGCAATGAAAGAGAAGCGCACATTCCGGAGCCTGCAGGTTTCACAGATCCGGGAAAACCTGCCGGTAAAAACAGTTTTCTACGGGAAGTGGCAGAGTGGGTGCTGTATATTCTGGCTGCATTCATTCTCGCATCGCTGATACAGAGCGAGGTTTTTGCCCTGACGGAAGTGAATATGAGTTCCATGGTTTCGACCCTGATCGAGCATGACAAGCTGGTCATGAATAAACTTGCCTATCGTTTGTCGGATCCCGCACGTGGTGACATCCTCATTTTTCTGAAGGATGAACAGGCGGATGGCTTCATTCGTCGAATCAGCATCTATACAAGTGATGTATCGATGAAGCTGAAGGGCGAATTCAGACGCAACAGGCTTATCAAACGGGTTATTGCACTGCCTGGCGATACGATCGAGATCCGGGATAACCAGGTCATCGTCAATGGTGAGATACAAGCGGAGCCCTATGCCAGAATCGATCCGGATGAAAACAGGGTTGTCAACGGCGAACTCGCGCTTCAGACGGTGCCGGCTGGTAAAATATTCGTCATGGGTGACAACCGGGGCAAGAGCATGGACAGCCGAAGTTTCGGCTTTGTGGACATAACGTCCGTCGAAGGAAAGGCTGTGTTCCGAGTCATGCCATTTGAAAAGTTCGGAGGTCTGTATCCATAATTCACCCTTCCGGAGGAGCCAGGACGATGGGCAAGACACTGATAGAATTGAAGAACCTGACCAAATCATACAGCGGAAACCGGGTGGTGGACAACATCACCCTGTCCATCCGCGAAAATGAGTTCATGACGCTTCTTGGCCCCAGCGGGTGCGGAAAAACCACCACGCTGCGCATGATCGGCGGATTCGAAGATCCGGATTCAGGCAGCATTCTGTTCGAGGGGCATGACCTCCTGCCCGTTCCGCCCTACAAGCGGAACATCAATACGGTGTTCCAGCGTTATGCACTGTTTCCGCACATGAATGTCTTTGAAAACATCGCGTTCGGCCTGCGCATCAAGAAAATCGGAAAGTCCGAAATTGCGGAACGGGTTGCCAAGATGCTGCGGCTGGTCGATCTGGATGATTTCGGGAAGCGCAATGTTGATTCGCTCAGCGGCGGACAGCAGCAGCGGGTGGCGATTGCACGCGCCCTGGTGAATCAGCCCAAGGTGCTGCTGCTTGATGAACCATTGGGAGCCCTGGACCTGAAACTTCGGAAGGAGATGCAGATAGAACTGCTGGACATGCAGCGTTCCGTCGGCATCACGTTCATTTACGTCACGCATGATCAGGAAGAGGCCCTCACCATGTCCGACACTGTCGTGGTGATGAACCAGGGCGTCATTCAGCAGGTCGGCACCCCGGTGGACATATACAACGAGCCCATCAACCGTTTTGTGGCCGATTTCATCGGGGAAAGCAACATCATGGAAGCCGTCATGCCGGAAGATCGGGTGGTCGTTTTTGATGAGACGACCTTCAGCTGCGTGGATACCGGTTTTGCTCCGGGTGAGGAAGTCGATGTGGTCATTCGTCCGGAGGACATCCGCATCACCGTGGATCCGGCAGATGGACAGCTCCAGGGCACGGTCACCTCGGTCGTGTTCAAAGGGGTCCACTATGAAATGCTGATTGAAACGAAACACCGTGAATATCTTGTGCAGCGTACGATGATGTTTCCGGAGGGAAGCCGCGTCGGGATGAATATCCAACCGGCCGACATTCAGGTCATGAAAAAGGGGGACAGGTGATTTGAAGGCTCGCATGCGCCTCCTTGCCTGGCCCTATGTGGGCTGGATGGCAGTATTTGTGGTGGTTCCGCTGCTTCTGGTGCTGGTATACAGCTTCACAAGCGGTGATATTCATGATGTTTCCACCTGGCAGTTCACCGCGGACAATTTCGCCAGATTCAACGAACCCACTTACCTGAAGGTCATGGGGGACTCTTTCGTGCTGGCGACCGCCAGTACCAGCATCTGCCTGCTGCTGGGGTATCCGGTCGCCATGATCATCGCGCGTGCCGATATCCGGTACCGGAATCTTCTGCTGATGTTCTTCCTTGTGCCGATGTGGATGAATTTCCTCCTTCGGACCTATGCCTGGATGTCGCTTCTGTCTCCGAACGGACTCATCAACCGGGGTCTGCAGGCACTGGGACTGCCGATTCTGGAAATCATGCCGGGACCCTGGGCTGTTTTGCTTGGCATGGTTTATAATTTTCTGCCGTTCATGGTTCTTCCCATCTATACGGTCCTTTCGAAAATCGAAAAGCCTTTGCTGGAGGCATCGTCCGATTTGGGTGCCAACAAGTTCCTCACCTTCTGGAAGGTCATTTTTCCCCTGTCGATTCCAGGCGTCGTATCCGGCATCACCATGGTATTCATGCCGGCGGTCAGCACATTCGTCATTTCATCCCTGCTGGGCGGCAGCAAGACGCTGCTCATCGGAGATGTCATCGAGCAGCAGTTCACGTATGAACGCAACTGGCACTTCGGCTCCTCGTTGTCCATCATTCTGATGATCATCATCCTGCTGTCCATGGCCGTCATGTCGAGAATCGATCGGAAGCCGGCGGAAGGAGGGCGTGCGGTATGATGAAGTTTCTGAAGCGCGCCTATCTCGGCATCATTTTCCTGTTTCTGTACACCCCCATCGTGGTGCTGATCGCATTTTCCTTCAACAGTTCGAAATCCCGCGGCCAATGGGGCGGCTTTACGCTGAAGTGGTACCTGGACATGCTGGGAGACCGGCAAATCCGGGAAGCGCTGGTGTTCACCATTGTCATCGCCGTGCTTTCCACGGTGCTTTCCACCGTATTCGGCACCGTGGCCGCCATCGGCGTACACAACCTCGGGCGCGTATCGAAGACGGCCGTTCTCAACCTGAACAATCTGCCCGTGTTGAATCCGGACATCATCACCGGTGTCGCGCTGATGACACTCTTCATTTCAACCGGACTTCCACTCGGTCCAGTGGCCATGCTCATTGCCCATATCGTCTTCAGCACGCCGTATGTCATTCTGGCCGTTCTGCCGAAGCTGAGGCAGATGAACCGCTATACCGCCGAGGCCGCGATGGACCTGGGAGCCACACCGGCCATGGCGCTCCGCAAGGTCATCCTGCCGGAAATATCCCCTGGAATCATCAGTGGTGCCCTGATGGCGTTCACCATGTCCATCGACGATTTCGTCATCAGCTTTTTCACGGCCGGTACCGATGCCACAAATCTGTCCATCCTGATCTATTCGATGGCGAAACGTGGCGTGAAACCTTCCATCAACGCACTCAGCACGGTGATGTTCGCCGTGGTGGTGATCCTGCTGCTCATCATCAACAAGAGAAGCGACAAGGGAGAGGAATTGCTGTTATGAAGAGAACACTCGCCATGATGCTGTCCATTCTGATGCTGGTATCGGTTTTTGCATCCTTGACCGGCTGTGGTGCAAAAACGAGCATCAATGTGTTCAATTGGGGAGAATACATCGATGAAACCCTTTTGACGAAATTTGAAGAGGAAACCGGGATCAAGGTCAACTACAAGATGTATGACACGAATGAAACGCTGCTGGCCAAGATGGATGCGGGCGGAAGCAGTTTCGATGTCGTGTTTCCCTCCGACTATGCCATATCGGAAATGATCAAGCGCGACATGCTCAGACCTTTGGATTTTGCCAGCATACCGAACTACAAATATGTCGATGAACAAACAAAGAACCTGGCATACGACCCGGAAAACAAGTTTTCCGTTCCGTATTTCTGGGGCACGATTGGAATTCTCTACAACAAGAATCTGGTGAACGGGCCGATCGACAGCTGGGATGTCCTGTGGGACGAACAATACAAGGGAAAGATCATCATGAAGAAGGATGTACGGGATACGATGGGCGTAGCCCTGAAGCGGCTCGGTTATTCCGTCAACAGCACGAACGAAGCGGAGCTCCGGGAGGCGAAGGACAGTCTCATTACACAGAAGCCGCTCATCAACGGATATTACGGCGATGAGATCAAGGACATGATCGCAAATGGCGATGCAGCCATGGGTGTGACCTATTCAGGCGACCCGATGGACCTGTACTGGGACGATTCGGCGGACTTCAGCTATATCGGCTACGTCATACCGAAAGAAGGCACGAACGTCTGGTATGATGCGATGGTGGTTCCGAAGAGCAGCAAAAACCCGAAAGCGGCGGAAGCCTTCATCAACTTCATGCTGGACCCGGAAAATGCCTATCAGAATTCATCCTCTGTCGGGTATACAACACCCAATACCGAAGCATTGAAACGGATGCGGGAAGAAAACCCTGAAATTTTCGAGATGGATGCCTACTGGCCTTCGGAAGAAATGCTTCAAAAAAGTGAGATCTATGTGGACCTTGGCGAAGCGAAGGCGGTTTATAATGAATTGTGGACGGAAGTGCGCGTTGAATAAAATGGCAGGAGGCCTGAAAGGCACGACTGCCTGGAAAGAATATCTGGTTCGCCTTGGTTCCGCATGGGAAGTAAAAATATGACGGCTATGCGGAACTCGAATGCGCACACTGCACAAATGTACGACCGTAACGTCGATTTTCACTTCTGAAAAATAGATGCGGAAGATGGTGCAGGCATGGATTTGTATATTGCTAGACAGCCCGTGTTCGACAAGCATTTGAATGTTTTCGGATATGAGCTCCTGTATCGAAAGAACCAGGAGAACCGTTTTCTGGAATCGGATGCCGATGAGGCCTCTTCAAATGTCATCATCAATGCCTTCAACATTCTCGGGATAGACAAACTGACAGGCGGCAACCGTGCATTCGTCAATTTTACAGGAAACCTTCTCAAACAGCGCGTGGCTACGCTGTTTCCGAAGGATGAACTGGTTGTGGAGATCCTTGAGACGGTCCAGCCGACCGAAGAAACCATACGGGCCTGCCTCGAACTGAAGCAGCAGGGATATCTTCTTGCGCTGGATGACTTCGTCAACGCGCCAATCTTCAAGCCGTTCGTCGACCTGGCCGACATCATCAAGGTGGACTTCACCCTTTCTCCGGAATGGGAACGGAAATCCATCGTCCGACAGCTCGGGAATG
>JAIFNI010000067.1 GCA_020047785.1 Clostridia bacterium | reverse complement strand
GACTGGCGCCGGTCGGTCATGGGCGGCGAGGTCGCCCATAATTGGGGGGATCACGTCATTCAGCCCGGGGACGACATGAACGATACCCTGACTTCGCCAGATCACAAGCAGCGTTTCCTGGACTATGTTTTCTGGCAGCACAACAACCATCTGGGCATGCACATTCAGACCGGACCTGGCACAGAAGCCGCTATGGAAGGGCTTGCGGAATACCAGAAGCGCGCCGGCCATCGCTTTGTCCCCAAAAAAGTCGAATATGCCATTCAGGACGGGAGACTTCATTTGTCTGTCGACATCCTCAATGTGGGCGCCTCTCCCCTGTATTGCAATTGGCCCTTGGCTGTCGCGCTGCTGGATGAGGGAAAACACCCGGTCTGGCAGGATGCTTTCAAGGATATCGACATCAGAAACTGGCTTCCCGGCGATGAATGGAACTTTGAAAAAGGCGCGTATGATGTGCCTGCAAAAACCTATTCCATATCAGACTCATTCAATGTCTCCGGTGTACCGGATGGGCAGTACATTCTGGCCTTGGCCATCCTGGACCCTTCATGCAATAAACCAAACATATTGTTGGCTACAACGCAATATTTCAAGGGCGGCTGGCATCCGATGGGGTATGTCGGGGTCAACACCGAGATCAGTCATCCGAAGATTCCGGTTTCACTCTTTCAGGACCAGCGGGATGATGACAGTATCCGCTACTGATTCAGGCTTCCTGTATTCGATATTATGATGCAGAAAAGATATCTTTCAAATCTACCACCAAATCCGGGAAGATTGCCACAGTGATTTTGTCCTTGTCTGTAAACATTCCAGGTCTTCCAAATCTATTGTCCGACTGCAGCAAAAAAACACTCACCAGTTTCTGGTCAGGCTCCACCACCCAATACTCCCTGACCCCTGCATGCTCATACAGATTGAACTTGACAATTCTATCAATTTTCCCGGTTGATGGGGATGTGATTTCAACAATCATATCCGGAGAACCTTTGCATCCCTTTTCATCCAATTTTGAACCATCACATACAATCGTGATATCTGGCTCGACTATATTCTTGGTATCTGCTTCATTTTCTACAACATCAAGCCTGACACAAAAAGGTGCGGCAAAAACCCGGCACAATTTCCCCTTGAGATAGGTGTGAAATTGTGTGGACAATTCCATTGATATTTCCTGATGAATTCTTGACGGGGCCGCTTGCATAAAGGGTACGCCATCAAGAATTTCCCATCTTTCTTTTTCGTCCCATGTCAGGTAATCCGCATACGTGTATATCTGTTCCTGTTTCGGCAAAGGCATTTGTCAGCGCTCCTCTTGTACATGTTTTATCATATTCAATCCATATGACAGATTATCAGAATATCCTTTATATACTCATCTTCTCATTGATATCAACCACACGTCAACTGTTTCAGCGGCTGATTCGCTTTGCCCGTTATCTGAATCATCCCGAACCCGACGGGCAGATCTCAAAGTGGCGCAAATTTCTACTGGCCTTTCCCTCCCTGCCGGGCAACCTGAGCTCGGTCCTCATTCACAACGCCTTCCTGAAGTATTACACGGACATCATTGGGCTGGACGCAAAATATGTTGGCCTTGTGTATCTGATATTCGGCATCTGGAACGCCATCAATGACCCGGCCATCGGTGTGCTGATCGACCGGCGGAAGTATGACGAGAAGAAGGGAAAGCTGCTGTACCTGATGCGCGTCACGGTACCTGTTGCGCTGATTTCTGCGTTTGCCATGGTTCATGCGCAACCAGACTGGAACCAGTGGGTCATCTTCGGATTCCTGCTGCTGATGCTGTTCTTCTATGACACGGCGATGACGACCTATGGCATCGCCTACGCCTCCTATATCCTGGTCAGCGCGCCAAGCACACGGGAGCGGGTGGATGTTTCCATGGTCACCACCTATGTCGCCAATGTCGGCGGCCTGTTGGGAACGTTGATCCCGACGCTGCTGCTGGTCGGCAACACAAATCGGCAGCTGACAACCATTCTCCTGACCGCCGTCATCGGTATCAATGCCCTGTTGTACTTCCTTGCGCTCAAGCCGCTGCGTGAAACCAGGGAAATGTACAGCCGCGAGAATGAGGCGATTGACAGAAAAGGCCTGATGGGCGATCTCGTGGTCAACGCGCGGGATGCGCTGAAATCCAGGGCGTTTGTCTCCTACCTGCTGTACCAGTTGATTGCCAAAGGACCGAAAAGCTTCTATTTCACGCCTTTTCTGTACCTGATGGATCATGTGCTGCATCTGCAGGGTGTACAGGCGACGGTGGTGGATATCCTTCCGGGTCTTTTCATGCTGGCGTTGGCACCTTTCATTGCGAAATCCATGAAGGTCTTCGGGATTCGGAAAACAGCCATTTTCTCGACCGTACCGGCCGCCTTCGGATTCCTGCTCATCTATTTCGTCAATGGTTTCTTTTCGGCCATCTGCGCCTATGCGGTGATGTATCTGTTCACCTCGGCCTTTGAAATGGCACACGGCCCCATGCTCGGTGCCATCATCGATGACGACGAGATGCGGACGGGTGTACGGAAGGCAGGCATGTATACCGGCTTGAACGCACTGTTGACCATCCCGGTCAGTGGCATCCAGGCGTCCATCTTCATGGGCGTCATCACAGCGTTCGGATTTGTCAGCGGTCAGCAGGCACAACCGGATTCCGCGCTGCAAGGCATCCGCATCGGCGCGGGTCTGGTGCCGTTTGCCTTCACCCTTGTCGGCGTTGTGCCGCTGCTGTTCTCTCCGATCCACAAGAACAGGGAAATGGAGCTGTCGGCATTCTCGGTCGCAGCCCGCAGAAGCCGGAACGAGGAAACATCGGAAGTTTCGGAACAGGAAGGAGCACACACATGATTCAGTTCGCAAAAGACTTCATCTTTTTCACGGCTACGGCTGCCTATCAGATTGAGGGTGAGTGGAACGATGATGGAAAAGGTCAATCGATCCGGGAGCAGACGCCGATTTGCATGCCGAACGGTCTATCCGGGCGGGGGATTCTTCCGCTGCCGCCTTCCCAGATGGATTCCTCCAATCAGCGTCGCAGCAAGCAGCAGGATCCCCCCCGCAATCCATAGGATCCACCAGGCGAACCCGCTCCCCATTTCCTCCGGTTTGACTGCCTCCGGCTTGCTATCCTCCATATCTTCCCCTGCTTCAGTTTTGTCCCCTGATTTCTGTCTCGAAGCTGCTTCCGAAACGGGAACACCCTGCACCTGCTTTGTGGTGATGAGGTATTCGGAAGTCGTGTTGTTTTGGTAGGTGACGATGCCTCCTGCTGCGACTTCCACATTCCCCGCGATGAGTGAAAGACCACCCGTCGAACTGTCGAAGCGGTAGACCTGAACCTTCGCACCTGCCTGCATGCCTGTTTCGATGGCGAACGAACCATATCCCGGAAGCGACCCATTGTGTGCGAAGGCATACGTATAGGACTGGTCCGCACTGGAGTCCGTCGCACCGGCAGCTCCCGTTCCCGAAACTCCCAGGCCGGCTGCCTTCAGCATATCCGGTGAATGGGGAGCCTGGGTGGAAAATCCGAAATCGAGCAGTCTCCCGCTTTCTGTCGCTGCAATATCCGCACTGTAAAATGTGATGGTTGCACCTTTCTGGCCGATGACAAGCTTCGCATCCCCTTTTTCCTTCAGCCCCGCAAACAGGCTGTCGGGAACGAGTGATCCGGTCAGACTGTCGAGTTGAAGTTCCGCCGTTCCGCCCGACCCATCCGCAATGCCTTCGAGCGCGCCGCCGAAGTCAAGAATCCTGCTTTCCCGCCATTCATCCACAGGTTCCACCTGTATGCCGCCGGAGAATGATTCCCAGCCGACGGGGATTGTCTCCTGAAACTTGTGGAAATCTTTGATTTTCTCCCGATCCTCCTCGCTGATGGTGTGCAGATGGTGGTCCACTGAAGGGGAGCCGTCCAGAAAGACCATTTGCGTTGTGACCCCTTCGATGTTCAGGGTGAGGATGCCGTCCCATTTGACGTATTCCGCCCCCTGCACCCAGAGACTGTCGCTGTCATACAGGTCATCCGGGTCCTCATTGCGCAGCACGAAAGTATCCTGAGGGGACCAGGGCATGTCAGCCGGCGCATGGACTTCTGCGGAACCGGAAACGGAACCGATGGCGGTTTCGAGGAAGTTCCCTTTGTCCCCGCTTTTGCCGAAATCCGCCAGAAAAGCTTGTTCTGTGCCTCTGCCACCGATTCCCCGGATGAGCGCCGATTTCACCGTGAGTGTGAAAAGTTGCTGCGCATCCGGTGTAATTCCGTTTCGTGCCTGAATGTAGAAGGAATAGGTTCCGACTGCAAGCCCTGGTGCGACTGTCATCAGACCGGTTGACCGTTCGATTGTCACCTGTTGTGGAACGACAGCCCCTCTTGTCGCCAGTGGTGCCAGGCTGAACAAAATGGGTGACTTGCCGGAGGCGGCGGCCTGGAAGGTTCCCCCGAGGGTCGTGAAAGTCCAGGCCCTGGCACTGGTGATGACCGGAGCCAATTGGAAGATGGGCAAATCCGGGTCGAGGGAGGGCAAGGGTGTCGAGGCGGGCGTGGGCGTCGGTCTTGGTGTCGGGGTTGCTTCCGGTGTCGGCGTGGGTTCAGGTGTGGAGGTGGGCAAAGGCGTAGGCGATGGGGTAGGTTCCGGAGTTGATGTCGGTTTCGGCGTGGCCGTTGGCGAAGGGGATGGGGAGGGTTTTGGCGTTGAGGTCGGTTTCGGCGTGGCTGCTGGAGAAGGGGAAGCCGCTGGCACCGTCCCTTCGACTGTCAACTGGAATTCCTGTGTCGCAGGAGGGGGAAGATCTTCCTGATAGGCATCCTGCCCACCGAACAGCCGAAAGGGGTCCTGAGCGGGGAGTAAGGCTGCCTTGCCGGAGACCACGCCGTCTTGGTCCGCCGCGGAAGCCTTGGTCCCCGGGGTGGCAATCAGGGTGAAGACATACGTGCCGGTCTTCACGTCAGGCGCAATCGTCATCAATCCGGATGTTTTGTTCAGCGTGACGCCGGATGGTGCGCCTGCTGCGGCATATGCAATCTGCTGGACGCCGGTTGCGGTGACCGGGAAGGTCGTCCCACCCGCGTTGCATGCGAAATGGTCGTCACTTGTGATGCGTGTGGGATTGCTGTGCGGCTGCCAGACCCATTCCGTGATGATGCGGCTGTCAATGAGCGAGGTGCCGTTCGGCTTGCCGTCCTCCGTCATTTCCGGCGTCACCTGCAGATCCGCGGTTGCCGGATACAGACCGGGCAGATAACTGTCCGCCTTGTCGCAGACCATCACCGGCTCCGTCTGTGTGCCGCCGGGGAAGGTCCAGTGCATGAAGTGGTTCGCATACCGGTCCTGTGTGGAGTAGCCGAACAGCTCATATTTCACGTTCCCGGCGGACAATTGCCGGGTTCCGCGCAGGTTCACAAGATAGTACCTTTCCTGAAAGGCGAACTGATCAATGATTTTGTCGCCTTCCATGAACCGTCGTGCGGAATTCTCATCAAACGTGGTGACGCGCTTGAGTGCGAACTGAACCTTGGCTTCGGTGACGGAACGGGTTGTGACCAGGAATCCCTCGTAATTGATGGCGCAGTCGTACTGGCTTTCCGGCTTGACGTCCATCGCGCTTCCTTCTGTCGTTGTCAGCCCTTCCGCCCGGAAGAGACCCTCCTCGCTGGCAAACGTGCGTACTTCCTGATCAAATTCGTATTCCCCGTAAACCCCGGGAAACAGAAGACTTTTGGATGGTTTCATGATGCGTACGGTCACATCGCCCGTGTAACGGATGGTCTCATACTCGTCTTCCTCGTTCGTTTCATGCACGCCCCATTTCCGCACCCTTGCCGGAACCACTTCCCCAATGATGAAATCATTGAAATAGTCGGCATCCGTCACCTGGACCCGGCGAAACGGGAAGGTCGGCCCGATCGGTTCCGATGTGACCAGGTTGCCGGTATCCTTGCGCTTCACCTTCACACGCACCTGGTCGCCCATGGCAAGCGGAATGTCGTAGCCGATGAATTCCCCGTAGGAATCCGTTTTGAGAAACGTGCCGGCGGATGGATACAGCACCGGGTTTCCCGTGCCGGCCGGAGTCACCTCGACCTGCACTTCGGCATTCGGTTCCGGCAGGTACCCGTCATTCCCGCCATAGTCGTACAGAATCAACCCGCCAACCCGATTCTGATACGCACAGGCCTCCGCCACGCGTACGCGGTAGGAACCCATGTCGGTCTGTTTTCGCTCGAAAATGGGAATCTTCAGATTCACCAGGTTGAACTGAGAGCCAAGCAGGGAGATGAAGGCGTTCAACTTTCCGTACATTTCCACGTTCAGCATGACCCCGTCCGACCGGATCGTGATGCCGGCCCCCGCCAGCGCACCCGCTCCGACAAGGTCCCAGCCGAGCAGTTCGATCCCGACCAGCGCCCCCGCCTTGATTTCCCCGTTGATGGCGGCGCTGATGAACACATCGCCGGTCACGCCGATGTCGTCGATAGACAAGTAGGGAGACACGCTTGTGGGGACGTACAGGAAGGTACCGCCTCCGGCACCGATCGTCTCGGTCGCCCAGGCCCTCGCCCGGATTTCCACCGTCAGCTTGCCGTCCATCTGCGCAACCAGAAACAGACCGCCAGTCACACGGCCGACGCCGAAGGAGACATCGATGCCGTAGATGGGAATCCGAATCTCCTGATAGGTCTCGATGCCGACTTCGACATCAAGAAAGGCTTCCTGAGAAGTTTTCAGCCCGATGTGGTATCCGCCGAACCCGGAATAGGCCCCTTCAAGTTCCATCCCCTCGATGCCGAGACCTCCGCTGAGTTTGACGGTGATCTGCGTACCGTCGCCAAGAGATGCATTGAGTTCCGTCCCTTTCGGGAACCGCAGCTCGATGAGCGGATCCTCAATCTGCTTGAATTCATCGAAACTGTCGGTCGACAGGGATACACCGGGCGCATGGGAGACAATGCATTTTTCGATGTCCGGGTCTCCGAAACCGGTGATGTTGGCCTTGGTCAGATCAATCGTCTGGTTCGGAATGCTGAAATCCGAAAGCACCTCATGAATCTGCGGGCGGGTCACCAGAAAGTTGCCGTCCAGCACTGGCCCCGGCATCGCTGCGGGAACGCCGGTCACCGTTTTGAATGCCGTATTCGAATCCGGATTGAAAAAAACGGTACCCGGCAGGATGTCCTTGGCACCGACGACGGACCGCAGCAGGGCCTGGCTGACAAACGCACCCTCAGCGATGGTTTCCATGGGTTTTCCCAGGATCGCATTGCTGCCGGACAGTACTTGGGCGGCGGAGCGAAGACCGCTCACCACCGCTTTTGGTACCTGCACTACATTTTTCTGAAGTTTGTAGGAGACGTTCTTGAACTCTCCTGGCAGGACGCCGGAGACCATGTTTTTCCAGATGCCTGTTGCAGGCAGGAATTCCGCCTTGTAGGCAGGAACCTTTTCATATTGGCTGAGCTGGACGGGGGACAGTGCCTGCGCGGCCAGTTCGGCAGGGGACAGGACCGTGCCGGACCTAGCAGTGACCGGCAGGATTGCCGCCGGAAGGGTCATGGAAAAAACCAGCACCACAATCAGAAGCAGCATGGACAAGCGGAACAGAGTTTTTTTGGTTTTCATGGCCGCACCCTCTAGCCTGGTTCATGTGAAGTTTATTCTAAGTCGCTGGACAGAATTACCTGCTCTTTTTCAGAAAAGAATGGCAGGTTTGGCCATTGTTTTCTGAAATTCATAGAGCAGGTTATTTCTTTCCAAGACCTAACAATGCTTGTCGGCATCTCCTCAAACAATCCACAACCTGGTCTCCAGAACGATTGTCCATAAAATACTTGTATACCTTTTTTGTTTGCGCATCAAGGCTTATCTTTGACGACTGCCTTGTCTGCGCATCAGGGTTTGACTTTATCAACCGCCTNNNNCATCAGGGTTTGACTTTATCAACCGCCTTTTCTTCGCATCAGGGCTTGATTTTGACAACCGCCTTGTCTGCGCATCAGGGCTTGACTTTGTCAACCGTCTTGCCTGGCAGGCACTTGAGCAAAGATATGAAAAAGATGATGACGCCGGTTCCCAGCAGTGCATGCCCGATACCGGCCATGCCGGAAATGGATGCGCTCAAGCCGGTTGAAAGATCCGCCTCGAGTGCCTGTGCCAAACCTCGGGCAAATAGCATCAGCACGGTAAGATTCAGCCCGATGCTGTAGAGCACGAAAAAGGAACGGGCTGCCTTGCGCGCCGAGATGTCAAAGAGTTTGTCGATGACGAGAACAATCAGAAAAAACAGCATGCCAAGCGAAAAATAATGCGTGTGTATCACGGACAGACTGGTCTGCCCCGTGAAATCGATCACCTTCGTAAACTCCCGGTAAAAAACCCCGAAAACCATGCCCAGAATCGCATACACAAAGGCGGAAAGAGCATAACGCTTCATATGGACCTCCAACTTCCGTATCCATGGGAGCCTGTTGGAACAGGAATTTTCTTCTGCGACCGGTTTGAAGGTGTATTCTCACAAACATCCCACTTATCCGGAATATTACCCGGATTCAACATCAGCAATCATTTATCATCTTGCCCCTCCGCCAATTCAAAGGAATATGAACGATAAAGCTGTTTTCCTTTTCGGGGTCTGTGTCGGCCACGGCTGCACAATTCAGTGCGACCGGTATGCCGTCCGCGATCAGAATCTGCGGCCGTTCCAGACAGAGCAGTTGCTGCCGCCCGCCATCCATCCAGTTCAAGGAAAGTCCAAAGGCAAAGGGGTTGTCGGCAGCAGTCCAATCAACGCCGTCTGCCGATTCAAACAATGCAACCGTATGCTTGCCGCCTTTGGTGAAATATCCGTGAAAGTCCTTGACCAGGGCCAGGAATCGATCGCCCTGGTGCCAGATGAACGGATCCTCCACGGACCACCCCTCATTGGGATTCACCATGATGGGTCCCGGTTGTTTGACAAAGGGTCCCAAAGGATGCTTCGCGACAGCAACACCGCAGCGAACTTCGCCTCCCCGGGGCATAGGTCCATCCGCGATCGCTTTGTATACCATGTAAAAGTCGCCATTGTCCCCTCTGGCGACAGACGGATTGCTCGTGGCCAGATGGTCGAATGAACCAAGGGTCACATCCACGCAGGGTTTGTCAAAACGTGTCCATGGACCGGCCGGGTGATCGGCCACCGCAACGCCAACGCGCTGGTTGTTCCGGTATTCCCACCAGCCCGGGTCCTCCATGGAGGGTTTGCCCTCGAAAGCAGCGCATCCTTTTGTCCCCATGTAGTACAGGTAATATTTGCCGTCCGCCCGGATGACGGTGGGGTTGTGGACGGTCGTCGCATCCCAGTTGTCTCCGCCGCTCCCGCTCAAGACAACCCCTTTGAACCGAAAAGGTCCAAAAGGATTGAATGAAACGGCGCAGGCCACTTCGGACCGGGTCACCCAGGCGTAGTGCCCGTACTCGGCCGGCCATCGTGAAAAAAGCAGGTAATAGAGACCATCATCCGCCCGTGTGACGGTTCCGCACCAGACAAGATACCCTTCCATCTGAAAAATGGCGGTTCTCGGTACCGGCATCATTGTTTTTTCAAAGTCAAACGGCCTAATCGCCCTATCTCCTGCCGATACATACATAGTTGATTCATTCACAGTTGATTCATTCACAGTTGATTCATTCATATTTGCTCCATATTGTCTGTTTCCACATTGCTGCCATCCGCAGGGTATCTATCATGCCGGCAGGCGTACGTCCACTTCGAATATCCGTGCACACGCATCCCCGTTTGTCGCAGTGACAGCAATTCGAAGCCTGTCGAAACAAACTGTTTCCTCCAGAGGATGCCGCTTGAAGCGAAGATGATTGCCGACAATCTCCATCGTCTTCACCAGATTTCCGTTCCGGAAGAAGGAGATGGAATAATCCTTGACCAGTTCTTTCGGAATCCCCTTTTCCTGCCCCTGTTGTCCGTTTGTGAACATGGAAAGCATCAGCTGTCTGGACAAGTTGGAATCGAACTTGATATTCACCTCTTCCGCGGTGATTTCCTTCTGAAACAGAATGTCAAGCCATTGAGGCCCCTCGGACAAAGGCGCGGATATCCAGCAGTGGCTCTTTTCATGCACAGTGCGGGAAATTCCATCCAGCACATTGCCGCATTCAAATCCCTCCCGCTCGGAGGAGGCTTTGACAACAGCATTTCCGGCGAGGTCCGCGACACATTGATGGAGGACGCCTGGAAGATAGGCATCGTCTCTCAGAAGCTTCTGCTGCAGTTCATTGGTGAAAGGCAACAGGCCCCGCGGGGAACAATTCTTTTCTATGGCAAGCGCCGCAGCGGTGCCCGCTGCCTGACCCACCACCGAACAGGTCCCCATGACGCGGGTGGAACCGAATGCCATGTGGGATGTGCTGATTGCCCTGCCGGCGATCAGCAGGTTTTCCAGATCTTTTGCATACAGACTCCGGTATGGAATTCCATAGGCATCCGGCACTTGAATGTATTCCGTCGGCTCAAGACGGGTCCTGAGCCCGCCGGCCGCATGCATGTCCATCGGCCAGCCGCCGTACGCCACCACATCGTCGAAGAACCGGGCCTTCTTCAAATCGTTTTCATTGAGGACATAATCCCCCAGAATCCGTCGACTCTCTCTTTTGCCAGGCAGGAAGCCAATCCAGTCCAGTGCGAAGTTCTCCGCTCCATGGCCGCCTCCGTTCTTGATATGGTCCCATACGCCGTAAACTGCTTTGAGCAGTTCATCCCGCAGGATCTCACCGTCCGCAATGACATCGGTATCTTCACCGCCGAGTTCAATCCACCAATAATTGAAGCCTGCGGCACCATGTTCGCGGCCGTTCAGGTCGGCTTCTTCGTAGGAATTGGCCCAGAAGGGCTTTTCAAAAGGGACGGGACAGCCCATGTCCATCGTTTTGAAAAGCAGGGTATTGCCCATGGTGACTCGGTCTGCAGTCAGCGGTGCATGGGGCTCATCGAATTCATCACGACTTTCACGACCGACCCTGCACGAGGCGCCGGCCAGAAAGGCCAGGGTGCCGTCGCCTGTGGCATCCAGAAAAATGTTTCCGGAAATCTTGAATTTTTTCTCCGTTGTCAACTGCATCGCTTCAACGGCAGTGATTCGATCGCCGTCTTTCAGGACCGAGGTCATCTGCGTATTCAGATACAACTCCAGATTATCCTGGTACGTGGCTTTTTCCCAGAGAACCGTATCAAAAACGGAATAGGAAAACTGGGGGTTCCGCTTCCTGTTCTCCAGCAGAATTTCCTCCAGAATGCCGGTTTCGCGTGCGTTCGGACGGTGACCATGATTGTCTGCGCCGCAGATGTGCATGCGGATTTCAGAACTGGCATTGCCGCCCAGAACAGGTCGGTTGTGCAGAAGTGCGGTGCGGGCACCGCCTCTTGCGGACGCGATGGCAGCGCATAGTCCCGACATGCCGCCACCGACGACGACGACATCATAGCCCTTCTGAATCGTAACCATCAAATCTGTCATAAGCGTTCCTTCCTGAATGTCATAAGCGTTCATTCCTGAATGTCAAATGCGTTTCTTCCTGAATGCCATATGCGTTCCTTCCTAAATGCCATATGCGTTCCTTTCTGAATGTCATATGCATTCCTTCCTGAAGGCATTGGTATTGAAATGTTGTAAGTAATCCCATTTCGGCGACTAGGGTCCCGGCACGGCCTTTCGATACTATATTCTCAAAAAAACCTCCCTGCCTCAAAAAAGATGCTGTGAATCTATAAAATGATGCACGGATGAAGTGTGCATGCGGTCCGAATCGGATACAATGATAGAGGGGGGAAGTGCCATGGATTATGCGGGATTGACAGGATATCTGGACCGCTTTCAGAAGGAAAGCGGCCTTGAAGTGGTCATCAAGGACTTCATCGGGTTGTTTGAGATGGATGCAAGGCTCTTTGAAGCCGTGCGTAATTTTTATATACACAAGTCCCCTTATTGCATGACGGTCAAGGGAAACCCAAAGCTGTGGGATTATTGTCTGTTGGAGAAAAAAATGATATATCGAAGACTGATGCGCGAACCAGTGCCTTTTTTCGGATACTGTTTCGCAGGCGTCGGAGAATACGTCCTGCCGGTCCGCCATGAAGGAACGGTCATCGCTGCGCTTGCCATCGGATGTTTCCGGATTGAGCCGGAATTGCTCGAGCGGAAACTGCACCACCTGGCCGAGAAGTACGAATTGGACGAGAATGCTTTGTCGAAAGGATATGAGAGCAATGCGAGAGTCCGAATCGAAGACATGGAACCCTATCGGGAGCAGCTGGAGATTATTGTCGAATACTTGTGTCTTGTCTATGCGGCCCTGAGTCGGAAGGAAAAAACCGGCACAGCCGGGATCGAGCCGGGCATGAATCGTTCCTATACGCTGTCCCATGTCATGGAGTATCTCCGCGTGCATCATGCAGAAGAAGTGACGCTGGAGGACTTGTCGGCTTTCTGCCACTGCTCGAAATCCTATCTCAGCCATCAGTTCCGGCTATATACGCAGATGACGATGAAAGCCTACATCAACCAGCTCCGGGTCAATTCGGCAAAAGAACTGATGAGAAGCGGAAAATCCATCACAGAGGCAGCCTTTTCGGTGGGATTCAAGGACAGCAACTATTTTTCCAAGGTGTTCAGAGATCTGGAGCACAAGACGCCGACGGAATATCTGAGAGAATAGGGAGCATGCACACTCTTCCCGCAGATATCACCGGGACAGGTTTCACTCACGTTCTTCCTGCAGATATCACTGGAACTGCTTCTCCTGCCTCTGCCATCCGTCTTTTCAGAATCCCGGACAATTCCCCCCGTACATTCATCAGGGCTGCATCCTGCACAAGGTTGTTTTTTTCGTGTGGATCTTTTTCCAGATCATACAAATATTCTTCAACATACCTGTCACTCGAGGCATCCAGTTGACCATTTTTGTCCGGTGCAGATACGGAATATTTCCATTTATTCGTGCGGATGGCTCTTCCCACCTGGCTTTCGCTGATTTGAAGAAACACCTCTTCCGGCCAATCCGAAGAATCTCCCATGACAATTTTCTGCAGCGTGTTACCCCGCATCTGATTGGGCTTCTCAATCCCCGCACAAGCCAGCAAAGTTGGCGGTACATCCATCAGGCTTACCAGGTTATCCACGACCTTGCCGCCCATGAATCCGGGGCCATGGATGACCATTGGGATTCTGATGCAGCCATCGTGACAAGAACGTTTGTATTCGGCGTTTCTTGTGCGGAAATGCGAACCATGGTCACTGGCATACAGAATGATTGTGTTTTCCGATAGTCCCAATCGCGCTAGTTCCGCTCTCAAGCGGCCCAGGTTCATATCCAGACTATTGCAGCACCCCAGGTAATTCGGGTAGTGTTCTTTCCAGTCCCCTCCAGTTCCAATGAGATCCCCCGGAACCTCATAATTCTCAAATTTCTTGTCCGATCCGGCAGGACCTTCATAAGTATTGTGATCATTCTGGTGATGGGGTTCTATATAGGAAATGGTCATGAAGAAGGGGTGATCCGACGTCTTGTTTCGCAGATATTCAAGCGCAAAATCTGTCGTGCAGTCCGCCCTGTATCCTTTGAATTCTCTTTTGTTCATGTCTTTGTCGTACATATATCCATCATAGCCATGCGAGGTAAATTCCAATACATCGGAAGCAATCCAGAAATCCTTGTAGCCGCCTCTCAGTTCCGGCGGGACTGCTTTTGTCTGGTGGTCCATGATAGGGCCGATATCCGTGGATGATTCGCCGCCGGTTGAAGCCAAATGCCATTTGCCGACATAGGCTGTTTCATAACCCGCTTCATTGAAATACTCCGCCAAGTACCTTTCCGGCTTGAATGGCGCAATGTCATTCCGATAACAGCCCGTTTCCGTTGCATATCTTCCCGTTTGCAAACAAGCTCTTGCCGGTCCGCATACTGGTTGGCAGGTGAATGCATATTCGAATTTCACGCCTTCTTCTGCCATCCGGTCTAGATTTGGTGTTACCGGCAGCTTCTGACCATAGCATCCGACCGTATCCCATCGTTGCTGATCAGAGAAAAAGAAGATAATGTTCGGCCTTTTACTCATTGTCTTTTCTCCTGTCCGGATGGCAATTCTGACTGGCCACCGTGAATTCATGAGTCCAAGGGACCCTTTTCACTGTCGCTTTGCACCATTGGTCTGATTATATCATTTCCCGATCATATTGAGCATCTCCATCAGCCCATCCACAACCTGGTCGACAGAACGATTATCCA
>JAIFNI010000109.1 GCA_020047785.1 Clostridia bacterium | reverse complement strand
TGGAGTTTAGGCTTATTAGACTCATCTTCAGGATAATGAAATCCAAGATCCTTCACGGAAAGCAGGGGGACCAGCGGAATCACTTCGGTCGGCAGCGGTTGACGAACATCCCATTCGCGAAGAGCCTGCCCGGCTGTCCTGAAAAAACCGGGTGTCGTTGCAGAAGCAGGTGTCGTTGCCGAAGCTGGTGCTGTTGCCGAAGCAGGTGCCGTTATCGAAGATGATGCAGGATCGGGCATTTCATTCAAGAGGAGCGTATCGACGTGTTCCGGGTGCATGCCTGCCCCGACATCGACGCCGGCATGCCGCAACGCGGCCAGATACAACGGCTCGCGAATGCCTATCCTCGCCAGCAGCCCGGAGGCCAGCAGTTCGGCAGGTGCCTGGTCGGCCAGGATTCGCCCGCCATCCATGACCACAATGCGGTCTACAGCCCTGTGAAGCACGTCTTCCAGGCGATGTTCAATGATGATGATGGTCTTTCTTGTTTGCAGGTGCAGACGATCGATCAATTCAATGGCAAGTTTTCCGGAAGCCGGATCCAGATTGGCGAGAGGCTCGTCGAACAGCAGGATGTCCACTTCATCGATCAGCACCCCTGCCATGGAAACACGCTGTTTCTGGCCGCCGGAAAGATCCTGCGGCGCCTTTCCCAGGTGGCTGCCGATAGAGACCAAACCTGCAGCGTCCGCAACACGTCTTTTCATTTCATCGCCGGCGATGCAGTCGTTTTCAAGCACAAAGGCGATGTCTTCACCGGCCGAAAGTCCAACAAACTGGCCATCGGGGTCCTGCAGGACGGTGCCGACCTTTTTGGATATGGCAAAAATGCCCAACTTCAAAGCGTTTTCGCCGTCCAGCAGGTATTCTCCGCTGCAGGATCCCTTGAAGGCATTGGGAACAAGCCCATTGATGCAATGGGCGAGGGTGGACTTTCCTGACCCGGAGGGCCCTACAATCAACACCTTTTCCCCTGCACGCACCTGAAACCGGATGTCGTGGAGAGTGGGCTCCGACTGGCTGCGATAGTGAAAGCAGAAATCGTGGAAGTCGATTGCATGGCCGGGTTGTGTTTCCATCATGACATTTATTCCGCTTTCAGACTGCCGGCCTTCGTACGAGTTTTGGAATAACCGAAAGCAAGAAGTGTACCAACCACGAGAACAACCAGAGAATTCAAACCAGCGGCTGTCAGCCCCTGCAGATAGACTTTGTCGGCGGGTTCCTGGAACATCAGGATATCGAGGATGGGCGCGATTCCGATCCAGGCCACCGCATTCGCGATAATCTGCATCACGTTGAACAGAATGGCTTCCTTCACGCCGAATGTGCCTTCTTCAATCCTGTATTTCTTCCAGAGCAGACCGAGAATCAGGCCGAAAACGGCGTCAGCGATGACCCAGCTCCACCAGACCCCGAAGCCCCAGGTCAGATCGACGATGGTGTGGCCGATGGCGGCGATGAGAAAACCGGCCACTGGCCCGAATATGCCTGCGAACAGGGACAGGATGGCTGCGGCGAGGTTCAGGTTGATGTTCGGGATACCGGACGGAATGGCCACGAAGCGCATCAGGACGAAGAATATGGCGGCGCCGATTCCTACGGCCACCATGGTTCGGATGCTGAGAATCTTCTTGTTCATCGTTCTTTCCTCCCGTTGTACCACCGGCCGAATCCACCTGTCAGGACAGGTGTACGGCTGGCTGTCGAATCATTTCAACCAATCATATCAGGAATACGGCAAAAGGATCAATGACGGATACAGGATCAATGACGGTTACGGATCAATGCCGGAGCCAGCAGGTTCAGCAAAATTCCTCTGTATATGGTGTCCTGTTGGCAGAGGTGCTGCAGGAATTATGCGGCAAACAAGAAGATACAGGAGGATGGAATGTTGAGAATGGGTTTCAAGGATGCCCGATTCTGGGAATGAAGAAAAGGTGGTGATGCTTTCACCAGGACGAACAGCTTGTGCTGTGCAGGATGATTTGAGGAGAGCGCGATGATACGAAATCAGTGGTATGGCATTCTGGATGCGAAGGAACTGAAAGGCGACAAACCAATCGGCGTGACACGAATGGGTGAGAAGCTGGTGTTGTGGCGAAGCAGTGACGGAACCATCAACTGCATTCATGACCAGTGCTGTCATCGCGGTGCCGCTCTCAGCGCGGGACGGGTTCTGCATGACACGGCAAGATGTCCGTTCCATGGTTTCGCCTATGACGGTACCGGGAAAGTCGTCATGATTCCGGCAAATGGCAAGAATACGCCTGTACAGGACCGATTCAAGGTGACAGCCTATAAAGCGGTTGAAAAATACGGGTTCATCTGGGCATGGTATGGTGAATATCCGCAGGGAGAGCTCCCGGAAGTTCCTTTTTTCGCCTATCTCAGGGAAGGTTTTTCCTATGGTGGATTTGCCGAGACCTGGAATGTCCATTATACCCGAGCGATAGAAAACCAGTTGGATGTCATTCATCTTCCTTTTGTTCACACGGACTCGATCGGCAGGGGGGAAAGAACCCTGGTCAATGGGCCGGTGGTTGAATGGGAAGAAAATCTGATGACGTTTTATGTGAACAACGTTCCTGATGATGGTGTGACGAAACCTCTGAAACCTCAGGAAATCGCGAACTATCGGGATATGTTCCATCTCCAACTTCAGATGCCGAATACCTGGCAGAACGTGATCAGTGACAAAATCCGCATCGTGGCTGTTTTTGCCCCGATTGACGAAACACATACCCGCATTTATCTGCGGTTTTATCAGAAATTCATGACTACGCCCGGATTGAAGCAATTGGTCAACGGATTGAGCAGCATCAGCAACAAATACATCCTGCACCAGGATCGCAGGGTCGTGTTGACCCAGATTCCCATCAAAACCGAGCTGAAGATGGGTGAAAACCTGGTTCAAGGGGATGCGCCCATCATTGAGTTTCGCAAGAGGCGTGCAAAACTGAAGGGTGAGTTCACTGAAAACTGAAACAACAGCGGCCGGAAACTCAAGCAAGCCCTGCGTGACGCCGGACATGAGGAGTTGGTGGCGTAATGCAAGGAACTCCGGCTGGCCGGTCTGGCCGTGAGCCCCCGCCATACTGTATACTGGAAGGGATTCCGATGCCTTGCATCAGGCGTCTCCCGAATGAATGTCCGCCTGACATCGGACTTGAGGATGTCCGGACTCTCCATGGCGCAACGTTCCGGCATTTTGCCGCGGCGTAATGACCTGATCCCCGAAAGGATGACAACGTGCTGATACTCTCCGCGGAACAAATCTCGAAAAGTTACAGCGAGCGCATTCTGCTCAAGGATGTTTCACTTTCAATCTCCGACGGTGACCGGATCGGAGTCATCGGAGTCAACGGCACCGGCAAATCGACCCTCTTGAAAATACTGGCGGGCATGGAAACACCGGATGCCGGACGCAGAATTGTCTCTTCCATTGCACGCATCGATTTTCTGGTGCAGGAGCCCGATTTCGAGCCGGGCATGACCGTACTGGAGCATGTTTTCTCCGGGGACTCGCCGGAAATGACCCTGCTGCGTGATTACGAGGATGCGCTTGAAGCGATGCACGACCACCCTGGAGAAGAAAGGTATGAGAAGAGACTGATTTCCCTTTCCCATCAGATGGATTTGAAAGAGGCGTGGGGTCTCGAAAGCGAAGCGAAGACAATCCTGACGAAACTTGGAATCACCGGTTTTCATCAGGATGTCGGCACCCTGTCCGGCGGCATGAAGAAGCGTGTCGCAATGGCCGCAGCCCTCATTCGGCCCTGCGAACTGCTGATTCTGGATGAACCGACGAACCATATCGACAACGACACGGTTGACTGGCTGGAAGGCTATCTCGCCCGCCGAAAAGGCGCATTGCTGCTGGTGACGCATGATCGGTACTTTCTGGAACGAGTGGCGAATCGCATCGTCGAGTTGGACCATGGCACCCTTTTCACGTATCAGGCCAATTACAGCCGTTATCTGGAAATGCGCATTGAACGTGAGGATTTGGAACAAGCCGCAGAGCGGAAACGCATGAATCTTTTCAAAACGGAACTTGCCTGGATCCGACGCGGTGCCAGAGCGCGAACGACCAAACAGAAAGCACGAATAGACAGGTTCGAGGACCTGAAGGAAACAAAAGCGGAACAACGCGCCGGTATGACGGACATTTCCCTGACGGCTTCCCGTTTGGGCAGGAAGATCATCGATCTGGAGGACCTATCGAAGGGATTCGGGGAGTGGAAGCTGTTCGAACATCTGGAACTTCACGTTCTGCGGGATGATCGGATTGGGATTCTCGGACCGAACGGCTGTGGAAAATCCACGCTGCTGAATCTGATTGCAGGCCGTCTCCTGCCGGATACCGGCGAGGTGCAGGTGGGAGACACGGTCCGCATCGGTTTTTTCACCCAGGAAAATGAAGGCATGAAGGAAAGGGAGGACCTGCGTGTTCTCGAATATATACGGGACGAATCCGGCGTGATCGAGACGAAGGACGGCAGCCTGAGCGCCGCACAGATGCTCGAGCGATTCCTGTTTCCGCCGGAAGCGCAGTGGACACAGGTTTCCCGCCTGTCGGGCGGAGAAAAGAGAAGGCTTTTTCTGCTTCGCATTCTGATGAACAAACCGAACATTCTGCTGATGGATGAGCCGACGAATGATCTGGACATTCAGACCCTCGCAGTCCTTGAGGCCTATCTGGATGAATTCCCCGGCGCGGTCATCACGGTTTCCCATGATCGCTATTTTTTGGACCGCATTGCTGAGAAAGTGCTGGTTTTCGATGGATTGGGCGGAGTGAAGCCATACGCGGGAAATTACTCGGACTGGCGTGATGCGGTTCGACGCGAAGCGGAAACGTCATCGGATGATAACGATGCCATGGACGGTTCCGGCAAAGGCAACTCCGGCAAAAGTTCCATGAAGGAAACGGGAAAAATTGCAGGCAGGGATTCCGGCAAGGGTCTGAACCATGGCCTTGGTAAAGGCTTGAGCAAAGAAGGTGGCACTCCCCTCGAGCCAGTCGTGCCAGTTTCAGTTCCGAAGAAATTCACATTCAAGGAACAGCGGGAATTCGAAAGCATCGATGCCCTTGTAGAAACACTGGAAGCCAGTCTGGCCGAGGCAAACCGGGAACTCGAGGCAGCCATGAGCGACTTCGAAAGACTGCCGGGACTTCTTTCGGATAAGGCATCCCTGGAGGCTGAATTGGAAAACGCTGTGGAGCGATGGGCGTATCTTCACGAGATCAGCGAGGCCATGCAGGCGGGTAAATAAATCAAGCGGGACGAAACGTGTTCGATGAATGCGACATCCTGCATGAAAACTTGAAGAAGAACCTGCAAAAACGGGTTCATGCAGAAGAAAGCCCATACCTCCCGGTGCGGTGCCCGGAAGACTGCAAAACGGCTTCACAGGATTATATAACCAATCGGTCTTCAGACTCCGGGTGGCTTTCGTCGTATTGCTTGTTGTGCTATGATAGAACCGACATTGCACAGTTTACATATTTTACTAAGCTGTGATGGCATGAAAGCGGGACTGCAGCGATGATCATTCGTATCGAAGATCTGGGCAAGACTTATCAGAATGGAAGCGTCAAAGTCGAGGCCTTGAAGAACGTCAATTGTTCCATAAAAAAAGGTGAATTCGTCTCGGTGATGGGGCCGTCGGGTTCCGGGAAGTCAACCCTGATGAACCTGGTCGGATGTCTGGATCGTTCCACTTCCGGCGCATATCATCTCGATGACGTGAATATCAGCTCTCTGACCGAGTCCGATCTGGCAAAGGTTCGCAACCTGAAAATCGGGTTTGTTTTCCAATCCTTCAACCTGCTTCCGAAAATGTCGGCGCTTCACAACGTGGAACTGCCGATGATTTATGCCGGTCTGGGGCAGAAGGAACGGAAAAAGGCGGCGGAAGCCGCCATGGATCGGGTCGGTCTGGCAGACCGCATGCATCACAAGCCAAATGAACTGTCGGGCGGACAGCGGCAGCGTGTGGCCATTGCCCGGGCACTCGTCAACAGCCCGGCGATCGTCCTTGCGGATGAGCCCACGGGAAATCTGGACAGTTGTTCAGGCGAGGAAATCATGTCGGTTTTCCAGACCCTCAACCGGGAAGGCGCAACAATCGTCCTCGTCACCCATGAAGAGGACATTGCCCGCCATACCAGGCGCATCGTCAGCTTCAGGGATGGCCGTCTTGTGAAGGACATTCAGGTTGAAAAGCCGATCGATGCGGGGGAAATGCTTGGAAGAATGAAGGAACAGGCACTTTCGTGAACCATGGTCACAATCGACGGAACAGGATAGACGGACCACCATCTGGCCGAATGGCAGGAGGAAATGGAAATGACTGACATGAAACAGGCTGACAAAGTTCCTTCCCACATGGACGGAGACGCAGGAACCATCACCGGGTACAGCTCCGAAGGCATGGAACAGGCTGGTTCAGTGCTGAATCCCTTCGGGAAGCTGCTGAAAATCATCACGGCTCCGTCTGAAGCAGCAGCCTCCATTGCGCGGAAACCGGATGTGCTGCTTCCGATTGGGCTTCTTCTTGTGACACCGATTCTGCCGATACTCACCAATTTTCAGGCATACAAGGATACGCTGGTCACCACTTTGGCGATGAATCCGGCTCTTCAGGGCCAATCCGCCGAAGAACTGCAGTCGGTTGCCAACATTTCCGCGCTTACCGGTTTGGCGGTTGCTCCGGTCACCGTCATCATTGCCTGGCTGATTGGTGCGCTGGTCCTTTTCGGTATCGTCAAGATGTTCAAGGGTGAATGCCAATACAAGCAGATTCTTTCTTTGAGCGGCTATACAACGGTATTCGGTCTTTTGGGCGGGATGCTCACCGCACTTGTTTCCCGCTTCAGCGGAGCGGCGTACGCCCAGACCAACCTTACCAGTCTGGCTACACTTCTCCCGAACCTGCAGATCGGATTTCTCAGCGGCGTTGCGGGCAGCATCGAGGTTTTTGGGATCTGGGCGCTGGTGGCGACATGGATCGGACTATCCGTGATTGCCGGTCTGGACAGGAAAAAATCAGCCATTATTGTCGGTTCTCTTTTCGTACTGCAGCTGCTGTTTGTCGGAGTGGTCACACAGCTTGGCGCGGCAGCTTCGGCTTTGGGCGGTTGACGGAACACAGCGAGACAACAGGAGTGTGACAAAATGAACAAGAAAGTGTTAATCGGAATCGGTCTTGCCGTCGTCATCGGGTTGTTCGTCTATGCCGGCATCTCGAACGGATCCGGCAAAAACGGCAAACAGGTGGAAGCCAAAGTGACGGAGGTCAAGGCTGACAAAGTCACCTCATCCATCACGGCAAGCGGCATGATTGAGGAAGAAAACAAAATTGAGGCATATCTTGATACGCCGGTCCGTGTGGAGAACGTCCTGATTGAGAAAAACAGTCCGGTGAAAAAGGGAGACCCCATTGCCGTCTTCAATCTGGATGCCCTGCAGTCCGAAGTTGACCGCCTCGACAACAGCCGTGCCACGCAGGAACTGACACTCAAGAAACTCCGGCTGATGCAGGATCCGAAAGGAACTGCCTCCATGGAGGCTTCCCGCACGGTTGCCCAGAATTCCGTCAAGTCTGCCGAAACAGCCATGAAGAATGCGGAACGGGATTACCTCAAGAACAAGGAATTGTACGCGGCTGATTCCATTTCCAAATCGGAACTGGACCGTTCCGAACGCGCATGGAAGGACAGCCAGTCCAGCTATGAAAATGCAAAGGCAAACCTGAACTCCGCTCAGGCCAGTCTGGATGAAACCCGGAAGGGCAACAGCCAGAGCACCAGCAGTACGGACATCGACATTCAGATTCAGGAGCTGAATCTGGCCGCCACGGAGAAATCGCTGGCAGACGCCGTCAAGAAGCTGGAACAGGCAAAAGCGGCCATGCTGGCGCCTATGGACGGCATCCTGTCGGAATCGTCCCTGAAGAATGGCGTATATGCCGGGGGAGCCGCCCAATCCCTCTATGCCGTGTCCGATGTCGGGTCCCTTCGTGTAAGGGCCAACGTGAAGGAATATGATATCCGCAAAGTGGCGGCCGGTCAGAAGGTGGAGTTCTACGGGGATGCCTTCGAGCGCGAAGAAGGCGTCATCGGCAGGATCTCCTCTGTCGGAGCCAGCGCATTCAAACCTGCCGGTACAACCGGAGACAATGTCGTGGAAGTCCTGGTGGACATCACGAAGACCATTCCCGTATTACGCCCGGGTCTCAGCACCACCTGCATCATGTTCACGGAAGAGAAGACCGGTGTTCCCGTCATTCCGCTGGAAGCCATTGCCGAAGACAAGGATGGAGACAAGTATGTGTTCGTGATGGAGGAACCTGCGAAAACCATGAAGCAGGTCTTCATCAAGCTTGGGATCTTCTCTGAAACTGCCGTTGAGGTGACCGGGGGGCTCAAGGTCGGTGACAAGGTCATTCTGGATCCGCAGCCCACATACCGGGACGGTGTGAAGGTGAAGGCCGAAATGGTCGAGACCTCATCAACTCCCTCCGCATCGGACTCGGCGGCGCCTTCTTCTTCGGAATCCGAACCGGAATCCCCGTCCGCATCCGCAGATGAGGCAGCCAAGTGAGCCGGACGGCAGAATCGAGGTCAAAGTCATGAGTTTTACGGAAAGCCTTCGTCAGGCGATTGAAAGCCTTCGATCCAACAAGCTTCGTTCCATTCTTACCATGCTTGGCATTGTCATGGGTGTTTTTTCCGTCATCACCATCGTGGCAATCGGAAATGCCACTCAGGGTTACATCGACAACGAGTTTGAGAAGGTCGGTGCCAATATCATCTCCATCGGATACAAGGTGAAAGAGATCCGGGATGATCAGATTCTCACCTTGGACGACATGGCCACCATCCGAAAGGTGGCTCCTGAAATCAAGAACATCGCCACCAGCATTCAGCGCTCCGGCAGTATCCGTGTCGGCTCAAAAACGCGGGACGCGATGGTGTTGGCGGTCTCTTCGCAGTACAAGAGCTTTGCGCCCATCGAAATGGCCAAAGGGCGGTTCATAAACGATATGGACGTGTCGGCGCGATCCAATGTCATCATTGTGGATGAGAATTTCGTCCGGCGTTATTTCAAGAACACGGACCCGATCGGAAAATCCGTCTCATACCGCACGTATTCCGGGGATAAGGTCAACTTTCGCATCATCGGCGTGACCAAGGTGGAGGAGAGTGTTTTCTCCGGACTGCTGGACAACGAGGATTTTCCGACATTTGTCTATATGCCGATTACGACGGTTCAGATGATGGACCCGGGCGGCAATACAAACCGTCTTGAGAACATCAGCGTTTCGGTGGTGGACAAGGAAGCGTTGAAGCCCATTTCGGACCGAATCATCAAGGCACTGGAAATGAAGCGCGGACAGAGCGGACTGTATTCAGCCAGCAACTCGGCGGATCAGCAGAAAATTTTCTCCAGTGTCACCAATGTCATCTCAGCCGTGCTGCTGGTGGTTGCCATCATCACCCTGCTGGTCGGCGGCATCGGCATCGTGAACATCCTGCTGGTGTCCGTCACGGAGAGAATTCGGGAAATCGGCATCCGGAAAGCGCTTGGTGCACAGAAGCGTGACATCCTGCTTCAGTTCATCACCGAATCCATCATCATGACCGGTGCTTCCGGTCTGGTAGGCATCCTGTTGGGTCTCATCGCCGGGTCGGTCATCGCCAGCATCATCAAAATTCCTCCTGTCGTCAACGTCGGCGTCATGGTGATGGCGTTCCTCGGATCCATTCTTCTGGGATTGATTTTTGGGGTGTATCCCGCGAAAAAGGCGGCGGATCTGGACCCGATCGAATCGCTGCGGTATGAGTGAGTCTTCCATGCGGATCCCGGATTGACGCACGAAGGTGCCGGGGCATACATTGACGTATCAGGTCTTTTTGAGATACAGTGTATGCAAAGAGATTGACACAGGACCGCGGCGGATCCCCGTTTTCGACGTGATGTCCGTTTCGGATCGGCAACGGGTACGAGGTGCGCATGAAGGCATTCAATCCATACTCAAAGGGCATCCCGGAAAAGAAGGAAAACAAATCCAGGTTCGAAAGCCGTTATCCCAGCATACGGACCGAGGAAAAACCAGCTGCGAATCTCCATGGCGGAACACCAACTCCGAGGAATACCCCGGCCGGTCGTCCGGCGGCAACAGCAGCACCGCAAGGGAGCGTGGCCGGTGCCGTTCCTGGGGTATCGACTCAGCCGGAGATTACGGCGAGACAGGCCAACATCGGCAAATTCAACGCGGGAACCCATGGTGAACTGGAGAGGCGCAACGCCGAGAAACCGGACCGGGATCTTCTGGACGGACTCGAAGGGAATATGCGCAGACAACGGGGATGGGCTGACGACGAAAAGCCGAATGAACTGGTTGATGGCATTTCCATCACACCCATCTCTCGCGCGGATCTCCAGAAAAAACTTGCCGACCAGAAGCGCGGCGGCTTTGCGACAAACGTGTGATCCCATGCCGGGCATGTTTCCGAAAGTCAGAAAAACCGCCCATGTTCCACTTGAATGGAGCTTGGGCGGTTTTGTCAACCAGTCGTTACGGCAGATTCCGTTCCAGATTCACCAAAAAGTCCTGAATGTTCGTCACGATGCTCGTAACTTCCAATGTACCGCGGTCCCGGAGTTTATTCACGGCAAATTCCGACACGTCGACGCTGTAAATATAGACTGGGCGAAGTTGTCCGTTCACCATGCGGTAGGATGGCGTCATGTTTCCGGTAGCGATGGAATGGAGCTGCGTGGCCAAACCAAGCACGGTGGTGGCTTTTCGCACTTCGACGCGCATGGCGTCCTGTGCGGCATAAACATCGGCGATGACCCCGGGCAGGGGACCGTCATCCCGAATGGAACCAGCCAGTATCAGCGGGATGTCATGCGCCAGGCAGGCATCTACCACGCCGCCTGCGATTTTCCCGGTCTGCCTCAGGGCTTTCAGGGAACCTGCACGCCTTGCCGCATTGATGACATCCAGGTGATGATAATGGCCGTTTGGCTGGGATACCTGTGTGTAGATGTCCTGACCGAGGGCCGTGCGGAAAAAAGACCCTTCCATGTCATGTGTGGCGAGGGCGTTCCCCCCGAAGACGGCATGCACGTACCCCTTGTTGATGAGGGAGACGAAAGCGCTTCTGGAATCCGAATCGAATACGGTTGCAGGTCCGAGAACCCAGACGACATGTCCGTTGTCCTTTTCGTGACGAAGCAGCTCATACAGCCTGTCATAGTCACGCGAATAGGAGGTTTCGCGGGAACGGCCGGTCCGGAAGGCAAATACGTCCGCTCCGGTGCTTTCGCCCCGGAACCCGTCCACATGCACGAAAATGCCTTCGGAAGCGTCTTCCGTGCGGCCGACAACCACCAGGTCGCCAAGAGCCAGGCGGCGGAACTCCTTGACTTCAAGTTTCCATTTTGTCTCCGGCTCCGGTACGGCAACTGTGACGCAATCCATCCGGCTTTCGACCGCCAGATGCCAGACTCCGTCCAGCTTGAAGTATTCCGGAAATATGGTGTTTGCATGGAATTGATCGGGCGCGACACCTGCGATATCCACAGGGATCAGACGCGCATCGGGTGCCTTTGCAAGCTGTTCGGTCAAAAAATCGGGGGCGGCATAACGAGGCAATTCGAAATGCATGGTGAATCCTCCCTTGTGATGGGATGTCTTTCTGTGATATTCATAAGCATATCACGAAGTGCATCCGGTTGGGCACAAGCAGATCAGGAGATTATCGTCCTATCCATATCCTGTCATGGCAGTCATCGGAATGACATGTTGGAGGAAAAGAATGAATGGATCAAAAACCCCCGGATGGGTAGAATTAATCGGGGTCCCTGTTGATTTGGGCGCTTCACGCCGTGGCGTGGATATGGGCCCTTCCGCCATCCGGTACTCGGGGCTGCTGGACGCGATTCTGAAAATGGGCTTGTCCTGCCGGGATCTCGGCAACATTGAAGTACCGGTTGTGGCTTTTGAGGAAGGAAATCCAAAGGCGCGATATGGCCGGGCCATCGCGGAGATCGACAGGCGTCTCATGGAACGTGTTGCGGCAAGTCTTGCGTCTGGAAACCGGCCGGTCGTTCTAGGAGGGGATCACAGCCTTGCAACCGGCTCAATTTTCGGCACCCAGCGGATATTCGGACGTACAGGCGTTCTCTGGATGGATGCGCATGGAGATTTCAACACCGGGGAAACCACGACCAGCGGAAACATGCACGGCATGTCGCTTGCAGCTGCCGTCGGAGCCTGTGTCCCCGAGTTGTCCGCCATTCTCCCCCCGGACATGACATTCATAGATCCGCGGAATGTCGCCATTGTGGGGGCCAGGGATTTGGAGGAAGGCGAGAGCGGGATGCTGCGGCAGTATGGCGTCACCGTGTTTACCATGGAAGACATCGACAGACATGGGATGCAGAAGGTGATGCAGCATGCGCTGGAAGTGGTGGAAAACGGGACGGATGCCTTGCATGCGAGTTTCGACCTCGATGTCGTGACCCCTTCCGAGGCCCCCGGAGTCGGAACACCGGTCCGGGGCGGCCTGACCTATCGGGAAGCCCATCTGGCATCGGAGATGATTGCCCGCAGTCCGAAGTTGCGTACGATCGATCTCGTCGAGTTGAATCCCATTCTGGATATGGCGAACAGGACCGGAGAGCTGGCTGTCGCGCTGATCTGCTCCATGCTGGGGAAGCGGATATTCTGAAGAATGGCTGCCCCGGAATTTCATGACAAATACTGAATCGAACTGCTGGATCAAATCAAAGGAACGGTGCGGTTGTGCCGCCACGTTCAGAATGAATCCCACATCCGATCGAATTGCGAAGAATATGTTATGATAATGTGGCAGATGATCGTGAACATCGTGCATACACATTGAACGCCGCACAGGAGCAACCGCATGAAATCATTCCGTTGGCTGGGCCGGTACATGCCGCCCTATCTGAAACTGGCCATTCCCGCGTGGGTGGCGCTGCTCGTGGAGGTTCTCGTCGATCTCAGCCTCCCAACCCTTATGGCTTCCATCGTGAATGTCGGCATCACCAACGGCGATACGCCCTACATTCTCAAAACGGGCGGCATCATGCTGGGTCTCGCGTTTTTCGGCGCTTTGATGGGATTGTCCCGGAACTGGCTTTCGACCAAAGTATCGCAGGACCTCGGAACTTCCGTTCGTGCCGACCTGTTTCGGAAGACACAACGGTTGTCCATGTCGGCCATCCAGAAATTTGGTCCTTCCTCCATGATTACACGCCTCACGAATGACGTCATGCAGGTGCAGAATTTTTCCTTCATGCTGACCCGTATCTTCATCCGCGCGCCCCTGCTGCTGATCGGCAGCATCATCATGGCGTTCATCCTCAATCCCGGACTTGCCCTGATCCTGGTTGCGGTCCTTCCGCTGCTCGGGTTCCTGATCTCCCTGCGCATCCGACGCGGTCTCCCGCTGTTTCAGAAGGTGCAGGGAGCCATCGACAAGGTGAACGGCGTCATGCGCGAATTTCTTTCAGGCGTCCGCGTGGTGAAGGTGTTCAACCGGTATGACTATGAACAGGCAAAATTCGACACCGCCAACCAGAACCTGACGGGTCTCGGCGTGCAGGCGGCCAGGGCCATGGCCACCATTCAGCCGCTGATGCTGATCATCATGAACGGCAGCATTCTCCTGATCCTGTGGCGCGGCGGTATCCGCATCGCTTCCGGCAGCATGCTGGTCGGCGATATCATTGCCTTCATCAATTACGCCCTTCAGATCCTGCAATCCATGATGATGGTTTCCTGGCTCTTTACGGCCGGTGTCCGGGCAAAAACTTCGGCGGATCGCATCGGACAGGTCTTCGGACTGGAGGACGGGATGCCGCTGGCGGAGAAGCCGGTTGTGCCCGAACGGCAGGGAACCCTGGAAATGCGGGAGGCGTCATTCATTTGGGCCGGCCAATCTGTTCCGGTACTCAAGGAGATTTCCTTTCGCGTGGAATCGGGGCAGACCGTGGCGCTCATCGGGGCGACCGGTTCAGGAAAATCTTCGCTGGTCAGCTTGTTTTCCCGGTTCTATGACGCGTCTTCCGGTTCTGTTCTGGTGGATGGACGGGATGTGCGGGAATTCGAACTGTCGGATTTGCGTCGACGTATCGCCATGGTGCCGCAGCAGGCGATCCTCTTCACCGGGACCATCCGCGAAAATCTTTGCTGGGGAAAGCCGGAGGCGACCGATGAGGAGTTGGAAGCCGCTGTTCGCGTGGCCTGTGCCGATGAATTCATCCCCAAGCTGCCGGATGGCTACGAAACCTGGATCGGGCAGGGTGGTGTGAATCTGTCCGGCGGGCAGAAGCAGCGTCTGAGCATCGCCCGGGCCTTGCTGTGCGACGCGCCGGTTCTGGTTCTGGACGACAGCACCAGCGCCATCGACATGGGCACGGAAGCCCGCATCCGAAGCCGGCTGCGGGAACACGCAAAGGGATTGACCGTGTTCCTCATCGCGCAGCGCATTCATTCCGTCATGGGTGCGGACCGCATTCTTGTCCTCGACGAGGGTCGGTTGGTCGGTTCGGGTTCCCATCAGGAACTGCTGGCCGATTGCCCGGTATACCGGGATATCTATCGTTCCCAGATGGGTCTCGACCAATCCGGCAAGGAGGTGGTCTGAGATGGCGGAGAACAGACAGAATTCGCACAGCGGCAACAAGCTTGCCGAAACCAATGGCAACGGGGAACGGAACGGCAGACGACCGGTCAACGCGGAGCTGAAGGCAGGAACCATGGGCCAGCACCACATGGGTGAAAGATTCGGCGGCGGTCAGAAGCCGAAAGACATGCGGGGCACCGTCAAAAGGCTGTGGAAACTGTTCGGAAAAGAACAGTGGAAACTCGCCTCCGTTTTTCTGATTGCGACCATTGGCTCCGCGTTGGGGCTGATTGGACCCTGGCTCATCGGTCGTGGCGTCGATGCGATGTCGGAGGCTGGCGGGGTGGACTTTCCGCTCCTGTACAAGGTCATCCTCGGCCTTGGGGTTGCCTACGGTGCAGGTGCGCTGCTGTCCTGGCTGCAGGAATGGTGGATTGCCGGTGTGGTGCAGCGCATCGTCATGGTAATCCGCAAATCGCTGTTTGAGAAAGTGCAGCGGCTTCCCCTGGTCTTCTTCGATACCCGCACGCATGGGGAACTGATGAGCCGGCTTTCCAATGATGTCGACAATGTCAGCACCATGCTTTCCTCCTCAACGACCCAGCTCTTCTCCAGCCTGTTCATGGTGGTCGGCTCCTTTGTGATGATGCTGGTCCTTTCGCCCCTTCTCACCTTGCTGGCCATCCTGACGGTGCCGATTACACTCATTTTTTCCGGGCAGGTGGCCAAACGATCCCGCAAGCAGTTCCGTGCACAGCAGGCAAATCTCGCGGAGCTGAACGGACATATCGAAGAAATTCTCTCCGGACAGCTGGTTGTGAAGGCATTCGGGCGAGAAGAACATGTCATTGCCCAGTTCGATGAGATCAATGCCAGGCTGAAGGAAGCGGGCCGCAAGGCGCAGGTCATGTCGGGTCTGGTCATGCCCATGCTGAACGTCCTGACAAACATCGGGTTTGTCATTGTGGCGACAGCGGGCGGCTGGCTTGTTGTTTCCGGACTCGATTACGGAACCGGCGCGGTGACCGTGGGCATCATCGCCAGTTTCATCAATTATTCCCGCCAGTTTTCCCGACCACTGAACGACATCGCGAACCTGTACAGCACCATTCAGTCCGCCCAGGCCAGCGCGGAGCGTGTCTTCGAGCTGATGGACCAGGTGCCGGAGCCGGCCGATCTCCCGGAAGCCATTCCCATGGTCCTGCCGCAAGGGCATGTCCGATTCGAGGATGTTTCCTTCGGGTATCGCGCGGATGTGCCGGTTTTGAAGCATGTCACGCTGGATGCGCCTCCTGGCAGGACGGTGGCATTGGTCGGTCCGACCGGTGCGGGAAAGACTACCATTGTGAACCTGCTGGTTCGCTTTTATGACCCGAACAGCGGGGCCATCCATATGGACAACCGTGACTTGCGGCACTGGGAGCGGGATTCGCTGCGCCCCTCCTTCGGCATGGTGCTGCAGGATACCCACCTGTTTTCCGGAACCATCCGGGAGAATGTCCGGTATGGGCGGCTGGACGCAACGGACGCGGAAGTGGAGGCAGCCGTGAAGGCTGTCGGGGCGGACGCGTATGTGAAACGTTTGCCGGATGGGTACGGAACTGTGCTGGATGAGTCCGGCGGTGGACTTTCGCAGGGCCAGCGCCAGCTGTTGTCCATAGCCCGCGCCGTGCTGGCGGATCCGTCCGTCCTGATTCTGGACGAAGCGACGAGCAGTGTGGACACCCGCACGGAAATGGTGCTCCAGCAGGCCATGCTGCACCTTCGAAGGGGGCGGACAAGCTTCATCATCGCGCACCGGCTTTCCACGATCCGGGAGGCGGATGAAATTCTGGTCATCGACCATGGCGACATCATCGAACGGGGTACGCATGCCAGCCTGATGGAGGCGAAGGGTTTCTATTTCAATCTGTATGACGTGCAGTTTGCGGAGTGAGGAATTCCCGTGGAATGATGTGCAGTTCGCGGAGTGAGGAATTCTCGTGGAATGATGTGCAGTTCGCGGAGTGAAGAATTCTCAAGAAATGTTCGTTCCGCACACAAAAAGGCATTCCGGGGCCGTTTGCCCTGGAATGCCTTTTGATGTCAAGGGGGGTACACCTGCTTCTTTTCACAACCTGACCGGGTTTTGAGCATTTCTGCCCCGTTGTTTCGCTTCACCCGACGGATGACGTTCCATTCCGATCGACCTCGCTACTTCGTTACAGATGTCCCAAATCGAACATATCACAGTGGATGGATGGCGTCAAGGATGTCCCAAAATTGGGAACGGAAGGCTTTTCTGTTCGTGATAGTTGGGTTCTTTTCATCATGACTCACGACCTTTTATGGAACGCCGGCAGACAGCGCCCGCAGCCGTCGTATCCACGGTTCAACGCATCATTGAGAAGATGATACCCTTTCTGATGTTCCACGTAGGTGTCCTTCAGCCCGTCGCAGCCGACCAGATGAACCTCCATGTTGTTGGTGTTCACAATGTATTTCGGCACATTCGGGATGTCCCGTTTCAGCGGATCGAACCAGGCATCCATCGTCGCGGTCATTTCCTCCGCGTCAATATCCAGTTTTCTGCCCCGGATATTCAGTTTCCAGGGCAAGGGTCCCAGATTCAGGGTCAAAGGAGGAGAAACTCCGATTTTCCTGCATTGTTCGATCAGGGCCTTTTTTGCCTGTTCGTAAATGATTGGCTTGAAGAGGTCGGGCAAATTGCAGAATGGAGAGCCCGGGAACAGGGAAACGGCGGCATCCAGTTCCATGGTGATGTCCACAAGCTCAAGCCCAAGACGGTTGGTGGCCCCATCGAATGCGACTCTTGCGGTTGCGTCATGGAAGCCGACTTTCGGCAGCAGGATTCGCGCATCGATCAGACAGATGTTTCGTCGTGAATGGTATACCTCGATATCGGGAATGATGTCGGGGAACCAGCCGGTCGGGTCGATTTCAACGGTCAGCTCGAGATCGACCTGCACCTTGACGGTCAGGAACACCTGGGCGAAGAAATCCTTGATCGAAACGATGTTGCCCGGACGAAGGTCGACACCCGGCAGATTCGGGACCCAGATGTCAAGTCCCACGTCGATGAGGAGCGCCTTCGGGTCCTTGTCGTATTCAACAAGCCCGAGGGAGAGAAGTTCCACACCGATTCGGTTCATCAGGTTGATGATCGTGCTGATCGTGTTGAAGGTGCTGTTGGATTTGTCGATGACCCATTGCTTTTCGAAGTGGAGAGGACCTTTCTTCAGGTATTGGGACCATCCGAACTTGATGGCCTTGTTGATGGCAGCCTCCGGCATGGCGATGCCGATGGAGCAGTTTCGGAGGAAATCCGTCAGCTGCGCGGGATCTCCCTGATGGTCCCCGAACAGGTTGAAGCCGATGGCCAGCGCTTTTCCGTTGATGACGCGGATGGCGGCAAGGTCTGCAAAGATTCGGTTCTCCGGTTCCCTTTCCAGTTCCGGCGGGTAGGCGCCGAAACTGGGAAGACCGACACAGAAAGCTTTCCCATCCTGAATGAAGTAAGCTTTCAGCACGGAATTCAACAGGGCGGCAAAATCGATGGACAGACCCTGCAGGTTTTTCTGCTGCCAGGAAAGGGAGAGTGTTTCGATTTCGGTCTGCGTGAAATCGACCACCATGGCGTAGGAACCCGGCTCCACATAGTCCGGCATGGACTCCTGCAGCAGGGAGAGCAGCCGCTCCGAGACAGCGCCCGCTTCCGGCAGAATCAGGGTCGTTTCCCCATATTGTCCCACGCCTTTTTTCACAGTCTCCGGGATGCGTTCGATGTCACAGGCCACAAGGAGGGAAAGTTTGCCGTCAAAGGGTATTTCAAGGCCATCCCACAAGGTGATCATGGCCCTGATCGTCAGGAAAAGCTTCATGCGAAACGCCGTTTCCCCTTCCGGAGGCGCCATGAAATCGATGGAGGGTTCATGCAGCATCTGAACACGGTATTTCAACCGGAAGAATGGCTGCAGGGCCGGGTCGATCAGTTCCTTTTTTTCAGGCTCGAGCAGCGTGAGGAGGTCTGTCTCCTGAGAGATCCGCAGGAAACCATTGTAGTACAATGCGCCGGAGAGCTGGTTCAGAACCCGCTCGTTCAGGAGGAGGACGGCATCATATCCGGCTGATTTCAGACTCATTTCACTTCAGCTCCCTTCAGACAGGATTTGCAGGCGGTAAAGCCATCCCGGAGCGCCTCATGGAGGACAAAGTACCCGGTCCGGTGTTCCTGCCGGATATCTCCCACCACAGCACATCCGAGGCGATGCACCCTGCGGGAATGCAGGTTTGCGACATACCCGGGAACCTGCGCCCCGCCCGGGAGCTCCGCCACCTCGACGCCCAATCCGATTTCGATGGCGTCCTCTTTGAATGACAGGGTTTCGGGCAGGACAACCGGGGTCATCCCCTTGATTTTGACATCATGCAGCAAGGTGGCTGGAGACAGGCTGAATACCGGAAGACTTTCAAGAATCCGTTTGTTGAAAAGCTTGATCAAGCCGTTCAGGAGATTTTCCGGCAAGGTTTCGTACCATTTCGAGCCGAGTTCAATCAGGATGTCTGCCGCGAGCGCCTTCACCCCAATCGCACTGCCTTCGGTCACGTTGAGGGCGGCTGCTGTTCTTGCCGCACGCACTTCCACTGTCTCCTTCAGATGAAGGATGGTGCGGGTTTCTTTCCTGTTTGAAAGTTTCACGTCATCCTGCCAGGGGGTGAGTTTGTCGGGAATCGGTCCGCTGGTATCGAAGGACCATGTATCGTCGACTTCCGCAATCACCTGGACGTCAAGAACCACCTGCAGACGAAGACCGGTCAGTGCTGCATTGGCAGGTGCGGTCAGCTCGAAGGCCGGTTTGTCCAGCAAGGAGGCCTGACCGGTATAGGTGAGTCGGATGTTCTCCATCCGGATATCCCGCTGCAGGAATCCGGCCGTGAGAATGCGCGTCAACAGGTTCGTGCCTTTTTCCAGCAGGGCTTTCGCGTTCAACGGCATGCTTCCTTCAAAGGGAAAGGATGTCTTTCTGTCCGTCCTGTCCCACCAGAAATCATATACCCGGTGAAGTGTCTCCTGCCGGATTCGCAGGAAAATCGGTGCCTTGGCGCGGGGGATGTGATTGGAGAAATCAGTCCGGGTCGAATCGAAAAGGTGCAGTCCTGCGGCCATTTTTTTGCCGCTGAACAGTGCGATATCGCCCGCGAGCAGGGGCAACCGGTTTTCGGGCTTGTCGGGAAGACCGGGAAGCAGAGCGGCATAACGGATTTCCGGCAGATCCCGCGGCAGTCTCTCCTCTGTCAGGTAGACCTGCATGGCGGTCGCCAGCAGGGTGTTCAACCGCTGCAGGAAGGCGTCTGAAATCTGAACATGGTCCCGCACGACCAATCGATCCCACCGCACCAGTCTTGGCTTGAACGTGATGGCATCTTTCCCGGCATCGACCTGTATGCCGCATTCGACGCTCAAAGCCGCATCGAACTTCAGCGACAGCTTTGTCAGGATCATCAGTTCCAGTTCCGCGTCGCACCGGAGGAACAGCCGATCCGGCGGTCGAAAGTCCAGAAGCGGCTCTCCGTTCAGGGTGACACGCCAATCCGCCCTGGCCATTGTTTTCAGTGCTTCCGGGATTGTCTCCGGCAGGTTTCCCGCCAGGTCGATGGTGCCTTTTGCGGTGGCAAGGCCAGTCTGCCAGCCTGCCGCCATGGCTTCGTTGATGACGGATTCGTCCAGTTCGAGATACAGGTCGGGTTCGCGCATACCGACATCCCTCCCATCCGGATTCAGCGTGATTGGCATGTCCATGATGCGAGTCTGTATTGCATGGCAATCACCCATGAATGAACTTGCTATATCCTGTATTCTTTCAAATAATCCTCAATTTTACAACGGTCTCCATCTCTTTTTTTTGGGTTGCAAGTACGAATTCTCGTCATTCACAGGCATATCGTCTTTATCGTTAGGCTCCTGTGAAGTGTGACTAACTCCGAAGAATGGCATTTGCGCCACGGTGGGGATATAATGACCGTATCTGCTGCCTGATAGGCGCGGAGTGGATGGTTCTTTGCCGTCATGGGCGCGTGGCTGCGGCACGGGAAGGCTGATGCAATTCGCAGGCATACCTGAACATCCGGGAGGGCATAAGGTGGGTATCATCGGTTCGGAACGGAAAATCGGGATAGGTCTATACGGTCTGAACGGTCACCAGGTGCATCATCTGGTGACCGTTCACCCTCGGGCGCAGCTTGTTGCTTTTTCGGGGTTCCCGAAGGAACGGCTGGGGAGCATTCTAGCCGGGGCAATCCAGGCGGATGGTGTTTCTGCAATTCATCCTGAAGCAATCAACGGGGATGGTGTTTCTGCGATCCATGAATACGCTTCCTTGGAGGAAATGCTTTCCGACAGCCGGGTCGAGTTGGTTTCACTATGCTCGTCCAGACGTTCGGAACAGGCTGCGGATGCGATTCGTTGTCTGAAAGCCGGAAAGCATGTTTATGCGGAGAAACCCTGCGCCCTGTCTGAAAGCGAACTCGACCTTGTGCTTCGGACCGCAGTCGCGTCCGGATGTGAGTTTCATGAAATGGCAGGGACCGCTTTCGAGGAACCTTGGCTTACCATGAGAAAAATCGTTCAGCAGGGTGAAATCGGAGACGTGGTGCAGGTTTTCTGTCAAAAATCCTACCCGCTCGGGAACAAAAGACCGCAGGATGAAGGTGTGGATGGTGGTCTGCTTTGTCAGGTCGGCATCCATGCCTTCCGATTTGTGGAACATGTGGCCTGTCGCAGCATCATCCAGGTGGAGGCAAGGCAGACCCGGCTTGGAAATGGCGATGTTGGCGGTGACGGACAGCTCCATACGGCGGCGTCCTATCTGCTGCAGCTTGAGGGTGGCGGGATCGCAAGTGTCATCGCGAATTACCTGAATCCACCGGCCTTTGGCACCTGGGGAAACGAGCATGTGCGGATATTCGGGACAAATGGCTTTGTGGAAGCAACGGATGGCGGGTCGAAAACAAGATTGGTCTTGAATGACAGGGATTGCGGCTCTCTTGACCTTGATATACGTGAAGAGGTTCCCGGAGCCGGGAAACGTTATTTTGACGCTTATATCAACAAATTGCTGGGTCTGGGAGAAATGCCTCTTTCCCTGGAGGAAGAACTGCACCCGCTGAGGATGGTCCTTCGCGCTGAAAAATCTGCGAAACGGGCTGAAGAGCATGATGCGATTTTAATGGATTCATTCCGAAGAGAATAATTCTGTAGAGAATAATTCCGTAGAGAATAATTGTTTATTCCTTCTGTCGGTCTCATATGCTATGATCCAGTCAGGAGGGCCCAGTCATGCTGAGTTTTGTAGACAGGGAAGCGGAATTGGCGACGATGGAACGATTGTTTTGTTCAGAGAGTGGTTCTCTGCTGATTCTGTACGGACGTCGTCGTGTCGGAAAAACAGCCCTGATTCAACATTTTCTGGCTGACAAGGCAAGATGAGCGTTTTTGAGAAATCCCAGCAGGAACGAGTGAAACGATGGATGTATCGAAATGCCAGACCCCTTGAATTGGCCCTCTGGCAGCATCACTTCGAGGATGGTAGCCTTGATGCGGTTTTGAAGGCATTATCCGCCTACCAGAATGAGGATGGCGGGTTCGGCCATGCGGTGGAAGCCGACAATTGGAATCCGAATTCGACTCCGTATTCCACGGGGTATGTCGCCGTCCTGCTCGATGAGATCGGCTTCGCAGACAGGACGCATCCGATCCCTGCGGGAATGCTCCGGTATTTGGAAAACACACCTGATTTATCTGAACGGGGCTGGCCGGCCGTCATTCGTTCCAATGATGATGCGCCACACGCACCATGGTGGACCTGGTCGGAAGACATCACCGCATGGGGGTTTACGCCCACCATGAAGCTTTGCGGTTTTATTCTCCGGTTCGGGCAGAAAGAAACACCTTTTTATCAGAAGGTGGAAGGCATGGTCCAAGCAGCCATTGATACCTATCTTCAAGGGACTTTGCCTGACGGATCATCCTATCGCAGTGTCAACCGGGAAGGAGAATTGGAAGGTTTCTCGTATGTCCTGCGGTTCATGGAAGCGACCGGCACCCCCTCTTTGGGTAATTCGGTGGAGTTGAAAAAAGCCCTGCAGGCGCAGGCTTCCTTGTTCATCGACCGGGAGCCTTCAAAATGGGGAAGCTATTGCGTGCGCCCCTCCACCCTCATTGATGGGCCGGACTGTCTTTTCTACGAGGGAAACGAGGAGGTCATCCATGCTGAAACCATTTATCTGATGGATTCACGGAACGAGGAAGGGGTCTGGAACATCATCTGGAACTGGGGCGCCTATGAAAAGCAGTTCGCCATCGCCGAAAACTGGTGGCGCGGCAACTTCGCCATCCGGCATATGCTGCTTTTCCGGAATTTCAACTTGCTCTGAGCAGGGGGCAGCATGCGTTTGCGGACCGTCAGCCATTTTTCGATTTGCCGATTATTCTGGAATGCCCCCGCAGCTTCAAATGCGCAGACCGCATTGAAGAATGCGCTCCCTATTTCAAGTTGTTGATCACCTTGATGAGAGCCCTCACATCCTCCAGGTCGGGTATTCGCTGGGTGAATTCCATCCGACCATGACAAGCGACCTTCATTTGCCCGTTGAACGTGTAGGCGGTTCCAACCATGCATGGGCGGCAGCAACTGATGCATTTGGGCGGATTGACAATCCTGTGATTGCGCCATGATATAATTGAAAGAACCCATGGTGCCTGTTCTGGTATCACATGAAGTCCTGTTGAACGGAGGGGCGCAGGTATGTCAACAATGAAGCAGGAACCGGACAGCAAGAAAACTTATTCGGATTTACTTGAATATCCCGATGGACAGCGCTGGGAGCTGTTTGATGGCGTACCGAAACTGCAGGCTTCCCCCGGCTGGCAGCATCAGTTCACTTCCGGTCAATTGCATTTTTCCTTGATGGCTTATCTGAAAGGAAAGACATGCCAGGTCTTTGCCGCTCCTTTTGATGTCATGCTGGCAAAAGGCGACGAGTCGGATTTCGCGCTGAATACCGTTGTCCAGCCTGATCTTGTCATCGTCTGCGATCCGTCCCGTCTCAGGAGAACCGGTTATCGAGGTGTTCCCCGTTTGGTCGTGGAAATCATTTCTCCGGGGTCGGCCAAGCAGGACATGTTGATCAAATACCAAATATACCAGCGTGCAGGCGTATCGTCCTACTGGATCGTTCAGCCGGAGGAACGCAACATCCTTCAGCATCATCTCACGGAAACCGGTATATATGAACTGATCAACGTGGCAACGGAGTCGGATGTTCTGACAGAACCGGAATTTCCGGATCTTGAAATCCCAATCGCCGGGTTGTTTCCGCTCCTGCCCCCGGAAACAGATTGATGCTTATGGTGCCCATTAACCACTTCAGAGCGGATTTGTGATAAAATCAATTGGAAGCAATCCCGTCCTGATGCCGACCTGGCTGACGCCGAGTCGGCGTTTTTGTTGGACAGGATGAGGATTGTGTTGCTAATCGGGATG
>JAIFNI010000033.1 GCA_020047785.1 Clostridia bacterium | reverse complement strand
TCAACCCCTTCCGGTATTGAGTTGATGAAATCGGTCTCCCGCACGTTGAGCGGTTCCAATGCGGCAATGATTCCATATTTTGCGGCTTCATCCCCAATGACACGCAGAACCCCTGCGAATTGGGCTATAATGGAAGATTTTTCATATCCCTCCGGAATTCGTCGTGACCCGCCGTTTCCAACGACAACCACTTTCCCGCCAAGCCCGGCTGCACGTTCCATGGCTGATTCCGCATAAGAACGGATGGCTTCCGGATTTGCATTGGGACCAACCACGCGCATGCTCCACGGGAAAAAACCATTGAAGGATTCCACCTTGATCGGGGAGGTCCCGACCTGTCTTCTGAGTGATTCATAGGCATCCGGATCAAGTGCTGCGATCGTGTTCAGAGACAGCTCCGCATAATCGAATCCCGCCCGTGCCAGTACATCGATGTTGTCCGGTGTTGTGCAGATGCCGAAACGCATGTCCGCATCCTCCTCAAATCTTTCCGGCGTCAGCGGGATGGGTTCCCGGCAGCACCGTGTTCCATTATATCCCGGTCGCGATGCAAGGGCAATCCCGACGGAGGGACTGTCACACTTCTGGTGTGAAGAGACCCGCTGTCCAGCTCCAGAATGCGGTAACCGACATGACGTCCGTCCATATCGAGGGTTTCACCTGTCGTTTTTATCTGTACATAGGTGGAATAGGTGACATGCTGTTCCATGAAACCGGATGACTGGTCATGCACGCAATGGTAGTGGCCGCAGAAAATCGAAACGGGTCGGCCAAGTGCGAGAAACCAGTCCCGGAGCGCATTTCGTCCCCGCAACGGAAAAAAACGGTCCATCGGGCTGTCATCGCAGTCCAGCAGCGGATGGTGGATGAACAGGAGAATGGGTGAATCCGTTCCGGTACAGGCATCCTGAAGCCAGGCCATTTGGTCGGGGCCGATCCATCCATGGCTGGAATCCATGAAAAGTTGAAGAAAACCTTCCTCCACGCGGGCATGGTAATAGCCTTCCGGGTGAAAATGACCGGAAAAATCAGGAAGATTTTGATAATTCGAATGGCTGTCATGGTTTCCGAAGAGGTAACTGGCATGGATGCCACGGTTGTCCAGCTGGGTGCGGAGCCACCCGATCGTATGATCTTCCCCCAGGTCGCCGGTCAGAACGGCCTCGGTGATTCCTTTTTGACAGACGTCGTCCAGCACCTGCAGCAGGTTGGCGCGTGTATCCACAGCATGCGCAATGGCCATGCGATCATCCAGATGCAGATCGGTCAGTTGCGCGATACGCTTCATGACATCCTCCGGCCGGAACGATGCGGCAGCCGCGTCCGGACTGGTTCGTAGTTGAACCCCGAAAAGGCGCCAATGGCTTTTGGGGTTGTAACCATCGTATCATGGGCGGTTTTGGATCACCATAGCCCCCGGTCCCATTAATCTTCCTTTCAGGAGGAAAATGAAAGGGGAAACCAGGCCTTATTGTCCAAGTACATGAACGCCAATGGCAAGAATCAGAATCACGCCAAGGGCCCGGTGGCCCAGCAGCCATTTCCCTTTCTTGTTGCCGGCGAATTTAGCCCCATGGATGCCGAGACCCACCATGGCGAACAGGCAGGACATTGCGGCAAGGCCGGAAAGAGAGAGGCCAATCTGCTGGAACATCAGGATGAAATGGGCCAGCAGGGCACTTGCGGTGATGAGCCCGGTCACTCTGTGAAACTTCACAACCATCTTCATGACGTTCCGATAGGAATCCGCCAGGGGTTTTCGTGCTTGTGACCATTTAGATACCCATCGCCTGTGCACGAACTTGAACAGCCAGTTGCACATGCCGAATGCAAAGCCGGTGACGACAGTCCATCCCAGAAATTTTGTGAATTGATAAAGAAACATATGACATCTCCTGCCGTTTCATGCTGGCGTTTTCAAGCAGTTGTGTCCCGACAGTTTTATCCGAAAGGGACTGCTTGACCGCCGGCTGTGATAAACTTGATGGCGTTGGAAAGACTTGATGTGAGCGCTCAATAAATTGTATCCATTTGCAAGGCCGACTGCAAGGAGAGAACCTTTCTGTATGGCCGTCTGCAGGAAGAGAACCTTTCTGTACGGCCGTTTGCAGGAAGAGAACCTTTCTGTACGGCCGTTTGCAGGAAGAAAACCTTTCTGTACGGCCGTTTGCCAGGAGAAGACCCTTCATGCGCATTCCTCGCCACACTTTCCCTTGCACTTGCCTTATCCGCACAGATACAATTGAAGGGACAATGCCCGCAGGAGTTCTTTTCCCTGCCCGGCAACAGGAGGAATGACGGATGGATCTCGTCAAATGGGGAATCGAGCAGGTTTTATACCCTGTGATGGAGAGGCGGAAAGGCAATCGGATACGACCGTACCTGAAGGAACTGCAGGCGTCGGAATGCCTTTCCGCGAGTGAAATTGAAGCACTTCGGCTGAAAAAACTCTCCAGGCTGCTGCATGCCTGTGCAGACAAAGTTCCAGCTTATTCCTTTCTGCGGCAGGAAGCGGTCGGAATCGATGCGGATCCCGTTTCGGTTCTGCGCGGCGTGGCCATTCTCACGAAATCGGATTATATGAAGAACCCCGATTCCTATCTGGCGGAGGGAACAGATCCGGCCACCCTCATCCGAAACAAGTCCGGAGGCTCCACCAGCGAACCTGTTTCCTTTTACATGGACCGGTGTACGGTCGAACACTTCGAGGCTGCACGCTGGCGCGGTCTTTCCTGGTATGGCATCAGCCCGGGCAGCCGCTGTGTCATGATCTGGGGAAATCCGCTGGAGATGAACCAGCAGCAGTTCAGAAAATACAGAATGAAGGAACGGTGGCTGAAAAACCGCATCGCGTTTCCTGCATACAGCCTGAAGCCCGAAGCCATGTCCGGGTATCTGGCTGTCATCAACAGCTTCGGACCTGAATATTTCTATGGGTATTCATCGGCGTTGCATACCTTCGCAACGCTCATGCAGGAGCAGAAACTCCAGTTGTCCTTCAGGCCGAAGGTCGTCGTTTCCACATCAGAAACCCTGCATGATTATCAGCGGGATCGGATTGCCGAGGTATTCGGATGCCCGGTCGTCAATGAATACGGCGCAAGGGACGGCGGCATGATTGCCTACCAGTGTCCGATGGGAGGCATGCATCTCTGTGCGGAAAACCTCTGGCTGGAACTGGTTGATGAAAAAACAGGAGAACCGGTAGCCGAAGGGCAATCGGGCATTGTGCTGCTGACGGATCTCAACAATCTGTCGCAGCCACGTCTGCGCTATCGGGTGGGGGACCGGGCAGTCCGCTCGGATGCCCGATGCGGCTGCGGCAGGGAACTCCCCCTGCTCGGAGCTGTCGACGGACGCGAGGATGACATGTTTCTTCGCGTGGATGGCCAATATGTCCATGGACATGCATTCAACCATGTGGCCAGGGCGATGGGGGTTCTGGAAAAATTCCAGATTGTGCAGGAGGCTCCTGAACGTGCCGTTCTGAAAATCATTCCGAAACCGGCTGCGACCCGCACAGAGGTCGAAGCGTTTGTTCAGGGAATTGAATCATTGCTGCCCGGAACGGCAATCCACGTGGAAGAGGTCACGGATATCCCGCCGACTGCTTCCGGCAAATACCGGTATGCCATCCGCAGATTTCCCCTGACCTGAACAACTTTTCAAGCCCAAGTCGCCGAAAAGACATCAATGTGAATTCTGTTCCTTTCTTCGGCATAATCTGCACACGATACCGCCGCACAAGCAAAAAAGCATGCCGTGACGGGGCGATCATCATGTTCCCGCGTCCATTGTCAAGGTGTCAAAATGAACATGACAGTATCCGCCGGGGTTTTTCTCCAGGTAGTCCTGGTGGTATGCTTCAGCCGGAAAAAAGTGGACGAGCGGCAGGATTTCCGTGACAACAGGCCTTGCATGGGCTATCTGCTCCTCTTTCGTCACTGCGGTGATGACCGGCAGGTCCGTCTTGTCCCGATAGTAGATGCCGCTGCGGTACTGCGTTCCGGTATCACCACCCTGCCGATTGAGCGCGGTGGGGTCGATGATGGCATAAAAATGCTTCAGAAGCGCCGCCAGGGAGAGCCGTGCCGGGTCATAGCGGACAAGCACCGCTTCCGCGTGTCCGGTATTCCGATGGCAGACTTCCTCGTATGTCGGGTTTTCCGTCCGTCCGTTCGCATATCCCACCGTTGTGTCCGCCACACCCGGGACGCGTGCCATATAAGCCTCCGTTCCCCAGAAACAACCGCCTGCGAGCCAGATTTCTTGCAGGTCCGAATGGCTGAAGTCCACCTCTTTGTTCGGGTTTGATGGAAGATGGTTGTTTTTCATGTCGGTCCCTTCCCTTTCCGCCGTTTCTTCGGCACGATCGTGCAGTGCTTTGCGTGCAATCGTGCCGTGCTTTGCACGCAATGGTGCATGTGATGGCGCGTGATGGATTGTGTATCAATTTTGCGTGTAGAACCACCTTGTGATACGATGGCGTTGTCCGGGTGCCGGAGCGTTCCGGGAGTCGGCGTGATTCGCCGCAGTGGAGGTATGTATGAGGGTGAAGGATGGATTGTCCCTGTTGGAAATCGGTGGTGCCGGCAACTTCGCCATGTGCCCCGTCCTTGTGCGGGATGAATCGGATGCGGTCCTGTTTGATGCCGGGCTTCCAGGCCAGATGGAGAAGATTCTGTCTGAAATGGCGGTGGAAGGTGTTCCGTTTTCCGAACTGACCCATATTCTGATTACCCATCAGGATATGGATCATATCGGAAGTCTTGCCGCGCTGCAGCGTGCGGCCGCAGGCCAGGTGAAGGTTATGTGCCAGATGGAGGAGAAGGACTACATACAGTTTGACAGAATCCCTGCGAAAATGTCAAAGGAACGGATCCTGCAACATGCGGCCGAGTATCTGGAAAAGACCGGTATCGGGATTCCGGACCCGTTTTCGCTTGACGGAATCAGAATCCTGTTCGCTGATGTGACCGCCGTGGTGGATGACGTGCTGGCGGATGGACAGGATCTTAACGTTTGCGGAGGCATTGTCGCGATTCACACGCCCGGCCACACGCCCGGGCATTGCTGCTATTATCTGAAAAAATTCAGGACACTTGTAGCCGGAGATGCCATGAATGTGCGTGAAGGCATATTGTCGGGACCCAACCCTGTCTATACGAAGGATCCCGTGACCGCGCGAGCCTCCCTCGCCAAACTTTCCGCATATGACATTCAAACGGTCCTTTGCTATCATGGTGGCGCGATATCCGGACCGGAAGGCATGAATAGCGCCATTGCGGCACTGGTGTCGGAATAAGGGCACAGGGGCTGCGGGAAAGCATGGACACCGCCCGTGCCGGGCAGTTCAAGGCACAGGCGCCACATTCCATGCCTGTCCGCCCAGGTATAGCGGGTTGAAGCAATCATTGGTTCGGGGGGATTCTCTTGTTTATCGATGCCGGATTTCAACTTGTATGCTGCGCGTGGATTGCTGTTGCTCATGCATCGCCTCTCAGGCGAAAGCCCTGACAGAGGATTCCGTCAAGTCGTTTTGTCGATGGCGGGTCCGGCGCCTTATCTGGCTGGAATTGGCACATTCAGACTGTCGCGTTCCACCAGGTTGGTGGGTACGATGACGTGGTCCTCTGTGGAGGGAGAAGTTTCGAGCGCGTTGATGAGCAGACGCGCGGCGTGATAGCCGAGTTGCGCAGCGTTGACGTCGATGGAGGCAAGGGCGGGCTGCTGGTAGACCGCAAGTTCCGTGTTGTTGAACCCGACGACGGCCACATCGTTCCGACGGCGTTCCCGAAGGGCCTGCAGTGCGCCGATCGCCTGCAGGTCGTCTGCAGTCACCACGGCAGTCGGCATGGGAAGATTCGGGTCCGGATTGTCCAGCATTTTTTTCATGCAGGCATTGCCGTATACTTCCGTGAACCCGCCGTCACAGAAAACATGCGCCGGTGCGGCATGCAGTCCATGCACGGCCAGCGCGCGGCGGAATCCGTCGTATCGGTCCCTGGACACGTTCAGATCATCCGGGCCGCCGATGAAGCCGATCGTACGATGCCCCCGGGCCAACAGCAGATCCGTGACCTGATAGGTCGCCTGGAAATTGTCGTTGTCCACCCAGAGGATATTGCCGGCATTATCCGGGCGTCCGATGACGGAAAATGGGCACTTCTGCTTCAGCAGGTATTGAATGCACTTGTCCCTCGTACGGGAAGTGAAAAGGATGATCCCGTCGACCGCATGACTGGAAACAAAACGGACTGCGGTTTCCAGCTCTTCCTTTTCTTTCGGATTGAATGCGTACATGACATTGTAGTCATGTGCCTGTGCCAGTTGGCTGATGCCGCTCATAGCTCCGATGAAGAAGGGATTCCGCACAAATTGGTCCGCTTCGGCATTCAGAATGAGGCCGATGGTTTTGGTCGAACTGTTCGCCAGGTTCCTTGCAGCTGAATGGGGCCTGTACCCCAGTGCCTCCACGGCAGCAAGCACCCGCTCCCTTGTTTCGGTGCTGATGCGCGGATGGTCGGATAGCACACGAGACACGGTCGATGCTGAGACGCCGGAAGCCTTGGCCACGTCCATGATTGTGCTGCCCATATGACCACCCCCTTCTTTCTGTTATTATATGGACTGTGTTTTCATTATGTCAAAGCAAATGTGCAAAAGCGTGCAAAATCGTGGAAAACCGCGGTGATCTCAAGGGTTGCATTGTTTGACTATTCTTTTCCTGCAGTCAACAGTGCGCCGGTTTTTCCCGGAATCCGAACCGTTGCACGCAAGGGTGCATGATGCAGAATTTCCGCCTGTTCCATGAAATCATGGAGAGAGGTGATGTTCCGCATGGATGCGGGAAGGTCGAAGGTGCGAACCCGTTCTTCCACGTTGGTGTTCAGAAGAACAAGAACTGTTCTGTCTCCAGCTTCCTGCGGAACATCCGAGCCGGTCTCCGTTGCATCGGTTGGGGTCATCTCGCGCAGGAAGGCGTACAGACCGTCATCGGAGGAAACCGTCCGGAACGAACCAGTCTTGAGTGCGGGAAGTGCGCTCCTTGCTGCGCCCAGTTTCCGATAATACTGCAGGAAACTGTTATCATCCGTTGCACGTCCCCATTCCATGCAACGGCGGCAATCCGGATCCGGCCCGCCCTGCATGCCGATTTCAGCGCCGTAGTACACCATCGGGGATCCGGGAAAGGCAAATTGCAGGAACGCGGCCATCCGGGTTGCTTCCACATCCTGTCCCGTCGCGGTATAGAATCGTTCGGTGTCATGGGAATCGAGCATCGTCCACAATGCGTCACGCACAGGATGGGGGTACAGGGCCGCGATGCGGTTCAGACGGTGATCCATTTCCGTCAGCGTTGTACATTTTCCTGCAAAATGGTCTTTTGCCTGAAACATGAACGGATAATGCATGACGCTGTCGAACATGTCGCCTCGCAGCCAGAAATGGGAATCTCCCCATATCTCCCCAATCAGCAGGGCTTCGGGTTTTTCCGCTTTGACAGCCTTGCGGAAGTCCGGCCAGAAGGAAGGGTCCACTTCATTGGCCACGTCGATCCGCCAGCCGTCGATGTCTGCCTCCCGTATCCAGAATCTGCCCACTTCCCGGAAATACGCAGCCACTTCCGGATTGGCCGCGTTCAGTTTCGGCATGTTCGGAGCGAATGCAAAAGTTGCGTAGTTGCGTTTCTGCATGTCGACCGGGAACCCTTCCAGATGGAACCAATCCGCGTAGCGGGATGAGGCCCCTTTTTCAAGCACATCCCGAAAGGCGAAAAACCCGGGGCCGCAGTGGTTGAAAACCGCATCGAGAACCAGCTTCATACCGGCCGCATGCAGGGAATCCGAAAGAGCGCGAAGATCCTGTTTTGTTCCGAGCATCGGGTCGATTTCGAAATAATCATCCGTATCGTACCGATGGGCGGATCCGGAACGAAATACGGGCGTCATGTAC
>JAIFNI010000184.1 GCA_020047785.1 Clostridia bacterium | reverse complement strand
AACCTGCCATTCCGCCTCTATTTGCATAGCAAATAGAGGACTTGCTGGCAACCCAACAGTGATAATGAGCCTATCTGAAAAAGAGCAGGTAATTCCTTTCCGGTGACTTAGGTCTTGGGAAGAATGGCGAAGCGAACCGGCCCTGATCTATAATGAAAGAAAGCGGGCACACGAAAAGAGAACCCGGTGAAAACCTGCATGGCAGGATTCATCGGGTCCGTCATAAGAATCGGGTCCGGCAGGAGGAGTCCAATATGAAGGAAAAATCCCGCACATCGGAGGCCTGCATTGCAGAGACACATTTGCATCTCACAGGGGAGCCGCCGTTTCCGGTGAAAACCGCCGACAGTTTCAGCAGGCGTTTCCTTGGACTGATGGGCCGCCGTGAGGGCGATTACGGTCTATTCCTGACGCCATGCGACGCCATCCACATGATGTTCATGCGTTTCGCCCTGGATGCGGTTTTCGTGGATGCGGACGGAGTCATCGTATCGATTGCGGCGGGTGTGAAACCATGGGGATTCGCCTTTGGCGGCAAGCGCGCACGGGCTGTGCTGGAGCTTCCGGCATCCAGAAGTTACGGCACCCGGCTGCAGATCGGGATGAAACTCCCCCTGTGGTAGTCATTCAATATCCTGACACAAGGTGGATCAAGCAGTTCTTTCACCGGATAGCCCGGATGGTTTTCTGCGGGCAGACTTCCGCACATTTTCCACAGTCCACGCAAAGAATCGGATCAATGACCGCGAGAGAATTATCCATCCGGATCGCATTCAACGGGCAGTTCTTCACACACAGGCCACACGCGATGCAGGCGGTTCCGCAGTTTTTGCGCGACACCGCTCCCCGCTCATGATTCGAGCACAACACCGTATGCGCCGTTTTCACCGGCAGCATGCGGATGATGGCCTTCGGACATTCCGCCACACACATGCCGCATCCCGTGCATTTTTCAGGAAGGATGCGGGCCAGACCGTCCTCCACCACGATGGCATCGAACTTGCATGCTTTCACACAGGAGCCAAGTCCCACGCATCCATAGATGCAGGCCGACATCCCGCCCAGCAGGACAGCTGCCGAAGCGCAGTCCTGAATGCCCTCGTACTTGTATTTCATCTCAACGGTCTGCCAGTTCCCCTGGCAGAGCACGCGCGCTTTTTTGCCGGCCTGTTCCTCCGCCTCGACCCCCATGAGTGCCGCCAGCTTTGCCAGAACGTCACTTCCTCCGACCGGACACAGGTTAATGGGTTTGCCGTCCGTCACGATGGCCGCGGCATACCCGTCACAGCCGGAGAATCCGCAGGCGCCGCAGTTCGCTCCGGGCAGCGTCTCCCTGACTTTTTCAATCCGCGGGTCACTGCGGACATGGAATACAATGGATGTGATGGAGAGCGCAATCCCGAACAACAGGGCCAGGCCCGCCACAACCGCGACTGGAATCAGTATCCCTTCCATGTATGTTTATCCTCTCCGTCAACATTCGCGGAGCGAATGTTGACAACCGCGACAGCATTTTGCATGGCAAAGTGCGAGAGCGGACCTTATTGCGAAGCCAATGTTGAGCGAAGCCAATGGAGTTGAGAGAAGCGAATGTTGACACGCAGCTGCTTTGGCGCAGCACGAATGTCCGCAGCAAGATCATCCCGGCAGCACCAGCCCCGCAAACCCAAAGAAGGCAACCGACACCAGCGCCGCGGCAACCATCGAAATCGGCATGCCCTTGAAGGATTCCGGTATGTCGCAGGTTTCCAGCTTCTCCCGGATGCCGGAAAACAGCACGAGCGCCATCGTGAAGCCGAGGCCGGATGCGACGCTGTAGACAACGGCTTGCGGCAGGGTATATCCCCGCTCGACGTGAATGAGCGCGGAGCCGAGAACCGCACAATTCGTGGTAATCAGCGGAAGATAGATGCCAAGGGACTTGTACAGGGGAGGCGCAGTCTTTTTCAGTACGGTTTCAACGAATTGGACCAAAGCGGCAATCAGCAGAATGAAAGCGATCGTCTGCAGGTACTCGAGATGCAGCGGAACGAGAATCCAAGCATTGACCATCCAGGTGCACATGCCGGCCAGTCCCATGACGAACACAACCGCTCCGCTCATGCCGAGTGCCGTTTCCCGCCTTTTCGATACGCCGAGGAACGGACAGATACCCAGAAACTTTGACAGGACGAAGTTTTCGATAAAGAGCGATCCGATCAGGATCGACAACAATTCCTTCATGCCTTTCCTCCTTCGCCTTCCCCGGATGCGCAGCCCGCACAGCCTTCTGCATTCCCGCAGCCGCTGCATTGGCCGGCCTGAGCGGCTATGGCCCGCCGGCCCGTGCGTACAAGGGAAACCTTGTTGACGACAGCAATCAGGCAACCCATCACAAGAAATCCGCCGGGAGGAAGGATCATGATGGCTGCCGGACTGAACAGATGACTCGTCAGTTCGATCCCCATCCACGTCCCGGACCCCAGGATTTCACGGACAGAACCGATGACAAGCAGAGCTGCCGTGAATCCCGCGCCCATGCCAATCGCATCGAGTGTTGAAAGCAAGGGGCCATTCTTGCAGGCAAACATCTCCGCACGCGCAAGAATGATGCAGTTGACGACGATGAGCGGAATATAAATGCCCAGTTGCCGGTTCAGATCGGGCAGATACGCCGCCAGCAACAGTTGCACCACCGTGACGAAGCCTGCGATGATGGTGATGAATACAGGAATGCGCACCTTGTCGGGTACAATTTTGCGAACCAGTGAAATGGCCACGTTTGACCCGATCAGTACTGCGGTTGCGGCTATGCCCATTCCGATGCCGTTCTTGGTCATTGTTGTGACTGCAAGAGACGGACACATGCCCAGCAGGAGCCTGATGGTCGGGTTTTCCTTGAGCAGGCCGGCTGTGAGGACTTCCTTCATTCTTTTGGCATCCATGTTTACCGGTCCTCCTTTTCCAACAAATCCGCAGCCATCTGCAGGGCATCGGCGATACCGCGGGTCACGGCGCGTGAGGTGACGGTCGCGCCGGTCATGGCCTGGATGTCACCTTTTCGTTTCGGTGCCTTTTTTACGACCTCCAGACCATCATTGTGCGACACCCCGGCATATTGCCCGAGAAATGCCGGTTCGGAAGCCCGCGAGCCAAGACCCGGCGTCTCATTCTGTGCGACTAGGGTCACGGCTGTCATGGCACCATGCAAATCGATACCGGCGATGAGGTTCATTTTTCCTCCATAGCCCTTCGGTTCCACAACGATGGCATAACCGGCCAATTCACCGCCTGCAGTTCCCCGGTAGACGGCGGACACTGTTCCCGGGACACTGAAGCCTTCCTTTGCGAGCATTTCCGGTGTGAGAACCTCGTCAAAGGCATCGGAAGCCGGAAGCACCTTCTGAAGGGATGCGCTTCTCTCCTGCGCGGCGCTCGCTCTGATGACAGGATCCGTGGTCTGGTAGACCATCGCCAGAATAGCGGTAACGATGAATCCGCAAAAGAACAACACCAGCGTGGGACGAATGATTTCCCTGCTGATTTCTTCCCCTGTCATCGGCGTTTTCTTCTCTTTCATTTCCCCTGCCTTTTTCTCAGCCATTCCGTTCACCTCCAAACGATACCGGAATGGTCATCCGGTCCAGAAGCGGGGTGAGGGAGTTCATCAGGATAATGGCAAAGGACACGCCCTCCGGCATGCTGGTGAAGAGTCGGAATACAGCCGTGAGCAGACCGCACCCGACGGCAAAAATCCATTTGCCCCGTCGGGAGACCGGGCTGGTGGAATAGTCCGTGGCCATGAAAACCGCACCGAGCAGCAATCCGCCGGACAGCAGGTGAAAAAGCGGATCGCCGGTGAACAGGCCGTCTGTTCCGAGAAACCAGACGAGTAGGACCGTCGTGCCGCAGAACAGCACGGGAATTTCCCAGGAAATGACGCGACGTGCGAGCAGCCAGACGAATCCCAGCAGGATGGCCAGGGCGGAGGTTTCTCCCAGGGAACCGCCGACATGTCCGATGAAAAGATCCAGATAGGATGGGAGGTCACCGCCTTCGCGCAGGGCCATGAGCGGGGTGGCGATGGATATCGCATCCACACCGGCACCAGCACCCGGTGCCACCCAGGTCGTCATGGCCTGACCATAGGCTACCACCAGAATGGCACGGGCTCCAAGGGCCGGGTTCATGAAATTCTGGCCGATGCCCCCGAAAAGCTGCTTGATGGCGACGATGGCCGTAAAGGTTCCGACAACCGCTATCCACAACGGAATGGTGACAGGCAGGTTCAATGCCAGCAGAAGGCCGGTGACGGCTGCACTGAGGTCGCCAATGGTATCCGGTCGCTTCATCAGCCTCCGGGACGCCCATTCCCAGCCGACTGCCGTCAACACGCAGACGACCACGAGCAGCAGGGCGCGGAGCCCGAAGAACCAGACGGATGCCGCAGTGGCGGGCAGGAGGGCGATCAGCACGTCTCCCATGATGCGGCGGGTTGTCGCGCCTTCCCGGATATGGGGGGAGGATGCGACCGTGTATTGAATGCTCATGCCTTCTTCACCTCCGCTTTCACCGGATGCCGCCGGATATGATCCTTCGCCAGGCGGATGGACTGCACCAGGTACCGGTTCGCCGGGCAGACATACGAGCAGCTGCCGCATTCGATGCAGTCCATGGCCTGATAGGAAGGAAGCTCCTCCCAGGCGCGATTGACCACCGCACGGTTGATGTCCAGCGGCTGAAGTCCCATCGGGCAGCCCCGTGCGCATCGTCCGCAGCGGATGCAGGCACTCTCCGCGGGCATGCCGCCGAGTTGCCTGTCCAGCACGAGCAGTGCGTTCGTATTCTTGATGACCGGTACATCGGCGGAATGCATGGAAACGCCCATCATCGGACCGCCCATGAGGATTTTTTCAGGTTGTCCGGTCAATCCGCCGCAAGCGGCGAAAACGTCGGACAGGGGCGTTCCGATGAAGACCTCCATGTTGCCGGGCTTCTTCACGAAGGGACCATCCACCGTGACGCGCTTTTTCATCAATGGCATGCCGGTATCCAGATAGGACTGCAGAAAGGAGACCGAGGTGACGTTCATGACAAGACAACCTGCGTCGGCAGGCAGTTTGCCTGTTTTCACCCGTCTTCCCGTCAGCGTGTGGATGAGCACGCGTTCCGCTCCCTGCGGATACTGGCTCTTCAGGACCCCCAGGGTGATCCGGTCGTCATCCCGCGCATGTTCCCGCAGAAGTGCGATTGCTTCCGGCTTGTTGTCCTCGATGCCGATGATGGCCTTGTCCACACCCGTCCACTTCAGGACGGACTGGATTCCCGCCACAATGCGTGCCGGGTGCTCCATGCATTCACGGTAGTCCGATGTGATGAATGGTTCGCATTCCGCCGCGTTGATCACAAGCAGGTCCGGCTGCACGCCCTTGGGCGGATTCAGCTTCACATGTGCCGGAAATCCGGCGCCGCCGAGTCCGGTAAGTCCGGAGGCACGCACAGCTTTCAAAAAAGATTCGCGCGAATCCACGACCGGCGGACTGAGGCCGGGCAGCAGCCGTTGGTCCGCATCAGGCCTGATGATGACGGTCTGAACCTGCCGGTTGCCGAAGCAAAGCATGGATTCGACTGCCGTCACCACCCCGGAAACACTGGCGTGAATGGGTGCGCAGACGTATGCATCCGAGTCGCCGATGACTTGTCCCGCAAGAACAGCGTCACCCTTTTTCACCGTCGGCACACAAGCCGCGCCGATATGCTGAACCATGGGGATGAGGATTTGTCCGGGGATCGGGACCGTTTCGGTCCTGCAGCCTTCCGTTCCCTTCCGGTCCGCAAGGTGGATGCCGGGAACTGGCTTGAAGCGTCTGATCATCGGGATGCCTCCTGACTTGTCGTCATTGCCGGCCATCGGCAGGTTCCGACAACCTTGAATATAATACCACACGAAAACGCCGAATTCGCATCGTCACGAAAATAACAACCTCCGATGCGTTTCCGTGTGAATCAGGAATGTATCCGTACTTGCATCAGTTTTTGCCAACGGCGAACAATAATGAAGGGATTCTTTTGTTCATCCTGCACATAAATCAACCCAAACAACCTGCATTCCTCTGATTCGATCTCTGCCGTCAGTCGCCTGCATGCACGAAACAGGCCTTTGCATTCCCGTGCAGCGGATCTGAAATAGAGGGTTGCAGGAAGAGGCATTTATGGTATAATGACATCATAATGCAGGATTGAATTTTTCATCCTGCATAATCGAAAAAACGGAACAATGGCGTTCCAAAGGCGGTTTCCTACGAAAGAAGGCACCGTGTTTGGACGCATTTTTTTCGATTCTGCCGGGCGGCTGTTTCGGGCGGCTCCCCCACCTTTGCGGTATGGTGGAACAGCGCAAACCGTCCCGCATCATGCCGGCAGCACTCCGCCCGCCGGCGGCGGACCATGGAAAGGATGATGGACCATGAACGCAAAGACGCGACAGGATGTACTCCGTATGGCACGAGACAACGATGTGAAGTTCATACGCCTTCAGTTCACCGATCTCTTCGGTGCGCTGAAAAATATCGCCATCACGCTTGACCATCTGGAAACGGCGTTGAACAACCAGTGCATGTTCGATGGATCTTCCATCGACGGATTCGCCCGCATCGAGGAATCGGACATGTTCCTGCATCCGGACCCGGAAACCTTCACGGTTTTCCCCTGGCGTCCGCAGAACGGCCGCGTTGCCCGCCTGATCTGCGATGTGCACGGACCGGACGGAAGGCCCTTCGAGGGCGACCCCAGGCGCATTCTGAAGAAATCCCTGAAAAAAGCCGCCGACATGGGCTATACGCTCAACATCGGACCGGAGTGCGAATTTTTCCTGTTCCATACCGACAACGACGGAAACATCTCCGTCACCACGCATGATCAGGCCGGGTATTTCGACCTGGGTCCGATGGACCTCGGGGAAGACGCGCGTCGTGACATCTGTCTGACGCTCGATGACCTCGGCTTCTCCGTGGAAGCCTCCCACCATGAAGTGGCAAACGGACAGCATGAGATCGACTTCCGTTATGATGAGGCATTGAAAACCGCAGACAACATCATGACCTTCAAGCTGGTGGTCAAGACTGTGGCCAAACGGCATGGTCTTGCTGCCACCTTCATGCCGAAGCCGATCGCCGGCATGGCCGGAAGCGGCATGCATGCGAATCTCTCCCTTTCAGGCGGCGGACACAACCTGTTCCCGGATCCGGCAGACCCGCTTGGTCTGTCGAAAACCGCCTACTCCTTCATTGCGGGTCTGATGGACCATATCCCGGCCATCACCGCCATCACGAACCCCATCGTCAATTCCTACAAGCGCCTTGTTCCCGGTTTCGAAGCCCCTGTCTACAATGCGTGGGCCACCCGGAACCGAAGCCCGCTCATCCGGGTTCCGGCCATTCGGGGGGAGGCAACCCGTGTGGAACTCCGGAATCCGGACCCTTCCTGCAACCCGTATCTCGCTTTCGCCGTCATCCTGGAGGCCGGATTGGACGGCATCCGCCGGAACCTCGCTCCAACCGCCCCCATCGAGCAGAACCTCTATACCATGGATGCGGCCGAGCGCCTGAAACTGGGGGCAACCCCACTCCCGAAAAGCCTCGAAGAAGCTTTGACCGCGTTGGAAGCAGACCCGCTGATCCTCGACACCCTTGGTGCCCATGCCGCGGAACGCTATCTTGAGGCAAAGTGGCGCGAGTGCGATGAGTATCGGAATTGCGTGCACGCCTGGGAGACGGACAAGTACCTCGGCAGCTGCTGATTCCTCCCGCCCGGCCGACCGGATCCCGAAGCACGGGGTCCCGAAGGTCCTTCCCCATACCGGTTCAACCATCCCGGCAGGGAAGGCCGACCGCCGCCAGAAGACAGGAGGTGCAGCGATGCGGTGCAGCGTGCTGATCGTGATCAAGCACCAGGAAACCATGGAACAGATGTCCGGCATCCTCGCCGCACGCGGGTGCCAGATTGCCGACACCTGCACGACCGGCATGCAGGGATTGCGCGCCGCGGGAAACCACCCGTGCGACATCGCAATCGTCGGATTCAACCTGTCCGACATGACAGGCCTTGCATTTGCGGAAGACCTTGCGGACATCTGCAGCGCCTCGGTGCTGCTCATCGTTCCGCCCGAACAACTCACGTACGCCCGGCAGAACATCGGAGATCTGGACATTTCCTGTCTCGCCCGGCCTGTCACGGCACAGGCACTGGCCACTTCCGTGGACATGCTGCTTCAGTTCCGGGAACGATACAGCCGCATGCAGGCGGAGACAAAAAAGCTGAAGGCCGGGCTGGAACGACGGGGTCTTGCGGACAAGGCAAAAGCCGCACTCATGAAAAGTCTCGGTCTCAGCGAGGCGGAAGCCTGGCGTCAGATGCAGAAACAGAGCATGGATACCGGCAAGGCGCTCGAGCAGGTGGCAAAACATATCCTCGACATCTATGGACCAAACAGCTGATCGGATTCCCGCCAGCACAGGAAACAGAAAGACGGTCCCATTCAGCACAGGAAGCAGAAAGACGGTCCCATTCAACACAGGAAGCAGAAAGACGGTCCCATTCAACACAGGTGGGCCGAACAACTAACAGGCAGGTGGAGAAAATGAAGCAAAACGAACAGCAGCAGCAGCCAGAGCAGTCAAGGAATCGTCCCATGGCCGAAGCGGCCCTCTGGCGCAGGGAATTCGAGCACGATGCATGCGGCACCGGTTTCGTGGCCAACATCCACGGCAACCGTTCCCACGCCATCGTCCGGGATGCGCTTGAAATTCTCGTCCGCCTCGCGCACCGCGGCGGAACGGGCGCAGACCCCGAGACCGGAGACGGAGCGGGCATCCTCGTGCAGATGCCGGACCGTTTCTTCCGCATGAAGACCGATTTCCATCTGCCGCGTGAAGGCAAATACGCCGTCGGCATGTTCTTCATGCCGCTCGACGAATCGGAACGGAAAGCCGCGGAAGCGGCCGTGGAAGCCATTGTCGCCGAAGAATCCTTTGACATCATCGGCTGGCGCACCGTCCCCACGAACCTCCATGCGTGCGGCAACGGTGCCCGGGTCAGCGCTCCCTGCGTCCGGCAGCTGTTCGTCACCTGGAAGCCGTCGGATGATGCGACCGACATCCGCCTGTTCGTCCTGCGCAAGCGCATCGAGCACGCCATGCTGAAAAGTGCCCGAGAGGTCTATCTGCCCAGTTTTTCCGACAAGACCATCGTCTACAAGGGCATGATGCAGGCCTGGCAGGTTTCGGACTTTTATCCGGATCTGGTGGATCAGGACTTCATGTCCGCCATCGCGCTGGTTCATTCCCGCTATTCCACCAACACCTTCCCTTCCTGGAACCGGGCCCAGCCGTTCCGGTTCGTGGCGCACAACGGGGAAATCAACACCCTCAAGGGATGCGAGCATGCCACCCTGGCCGCGTCCACGTATATGGACGGGGGAAAGCTTTCCAAACGTTTTGCGGATATCCTGCCCATTCTGGATGAGGACGGCAGCGATTCCACAAAATTCGACAACCTCTTCGAATTTCTTTGCATGACCGGCCGCCCGATTCCACAGGCGCTTTTCATGATGATGCCGGGTCCATGGTCGAAGGACGAAACGATGGATGAAAACCAGCGTGAATTCTTCCGGTACGCTGCCTGCCTCATGCCACCGTGGGACGGTCCTGCCGCCATGTGCTTCACCGACGGCCGTCAGGTCGGGGCGGTGCTGGACCGCAACGGTCTTCGTCCCGCCCGCTGGATTCTCACGAAGGATGGCATTCTGGTCCTGGCATCGGAATCAGGCGTTTACGATGCGGCACCCTCCGCCATCGTCCGCCGCGGCAAACTGGGCCCCAACCAGATGCTGCTGCTCGACACGACCAACGGCACCGTGCTGGTGGATCAGGAAATCAAGGACACGTATCTGGCAGGCCCCTGGAAAGAATGGCTCCAGGAAAAGGTTGTCAGGATCGGAGAACCCCAATACACACGCACGAGCGTGCCCGGTTCCCATCAGGACATGCAGCGGTTCTTCGGCTGGTCCCACGAGGACCGCATGACAACCGTGCTGCCCATCGCGCAGAGCGCGCTGGATCCGATCGGCGCCATGGGCTTCGACTCTCCCATCGCCGTCCTCTCCGACAAGCCCCAGCCCCTGTTCAACTACTTCAAGCAATTGTTCGCCCAGGTCACGAATCCGCCCATCGATGCCTACCAGGAAGAGTGCGTGACCGGTATGGATGTATTCCTCGGTCCGAACGGCGACCCTACGCGGGATATTCCGGACAACTGCCTGAAAATGCACCTGCCGTCCCCCATCATCAACACGGCCTCCCTCGACCTTATCCGTCAGGGCGCACCCGGATTGTCCTCGGCAGAGATTCAGATGACATTCGATGTGGAGTCCGGTTTGGAAAAGGGTCTGGAAAAGTTCTTCGCTGATGCGGAAAAAGCACTCGCCGACGGCCATGCCATCCTGATTCTCTCCGACAGAGGCGTATCCGCCGGCATGGCCCCCATCCCCTCCCTGCTTGCCACGGCAGGCCTGCATCACCATCTCATCCGGAAGGGTGTGCGCGGGCATTGCTCACTCGTTGTCGACAGCTACGAACCCCGTGAAGTGCATCATGTCGCCTGCCTCATCGGCTATGGCGCGAAGGCGATCCACATCCGCGGCGTGTATGAGGCGGTTGAGGAGTTGCACGACAACGGCTATCTGGGCGAAACGTCCCTGGAAAAGGCCATGCACAATGTCGTACATGGATTTGACCACGGCATTCTGAAAATCATGTCGAAGATGGGCATTTCCTGCGTGGACGGGTACCACAACGCGCAGATCTTCGAGGCACTTGGCCTGTCCCAGTCCGTCGTGGACCGTTTCTTCGCGGGTACCGTCACCCGCGTGGAAGGCATGTCCCTGGCAGACCTCGAAAAGGAAAACATGAAACGCCATCTGCTGGCCCTGTCGGAATCAGGAGACGCCCTGAAGTCCGGCGGCGTCTTCCAGTGGAAGCAGGACGGCGAGCAGCACCTGTACAACCCGGAAACCATCCACCTGCTCCAGACCGCCGTCCGAAACGGCGATTACGCCCTGTACAAGGAATACAGCCGCCGCATCTCCGACGACAACCTCGTTTCGCTCCGCGGTCTGCTCGGTTTCACAAATTGCGCCCCCGTGGCGATTGAGGAAGTGGAACCGGTCGAAAGCATTGTCAAGCGTTTCAAGACCGGAGCCATGTCCTATGGTTCCATCAGCCAGGAAGCCCATGAATGCCTGGCGCTGGCCATGAACAAACTCGGCGGCAAGAGCAATTCGGGCGAGGGCGGCGAAGCCGTGGAACGGCTGAACACCGACAGAAACTCCGCCATCAAGCAGATCGCCTCCGGCCGCTTCGGTGTCACGGGCCCCTATCTGGCTTCCGCCAAGGAAATCCAGATCAAGATGGCCCAGGGCGCGAAGCCCGGTGAGGGCGGCCAGCTGCCCGGCGGCAAGGTGTACCCGTGGATTGCCCGCACACGCCATTCGACCCCCGGCGTGGGCCTCATCTCCCCGCCCCCGCACCATGACATCTACTCCATCGAGGATCTGGCCCAGCTGATTTTCGATTTGAAGAATGCGAACCCGGATGCCCGCATCAATGTCAAACTGGTTTCCGAAGCCGGTGTCGGCACGATTGCCGCCGGTGTTGCAAAGGGAGGCGCGGATGTCATCCTGATCTCCGGCTACGACGGTGGAACGGGCGCCAGCCCGCGCACCAGCATCCAGCATGCAGGCCTGCCCTGGGAACTCGGACTGGCCGAAACCCACCAGACCCTCGTGGCGAATGGCCTGCGCGGCCGTGTCCGCGTGGAGACCGACGGCAAGCTCATGACCGGCCGGGACATCGCCATCGCCGCCATGCTCGGTGCCGAGGAGTTCGGCTTCGCCACGCTGCCGCTGGTCGCCATCGGTTGTGTGATGATGCGCGTCTGCAACCTGGACACCTGCCCCGTGGGCGTAGCCACACAGAATCCCGCGCTCCGTTCCCGGTTCACGGGCAAGCCGGAGTATGTCGTGAACCTGATGAGGTACCTCGCGCAGGACCTGCGGGAAGAGATGGCGGGTCTCGGTTTCCGTACCATCGACGAAATGGTCGGCATGGCCGGGCATCTGGTCCAGGTGAGGCCTTCCCCGAAGACCACCGGCCTCGACATATCATCTTTGGTCCCCGGAGATCTGCCGCTGCCTTGGCGTGATCTGATGCCGCACAAGGACGACCACAACCGGCTGTTCCATGACATGGTCAAATCCCTCGTCGAACAGGGAGACGCCCTGGTGGAACGCCCCATCCGGAATACCGAAAGAGCCGTGGCCACCCGGGTCTCCGCGTTCATCAGCAAGGAGTATGGCAAACTGCCGGACGGCCGCATCCGCTTCAAGTTCAAGGGAACGGCCGGACAGAGCTTTGCGGCATTCGCGACAGCAGGCATAGACCTGACCCTCGAAGGCGACGCGAACGACTACCTCGGCAAAGGTCTCTGCGGCGCCCGCATCATCGTGAAGGCTCCGGCAAATGCCGGCTGGTCGAAAGAGGACAATCTGCTGGCAGGCAATGTCGCCCTGTTCGGTGCAACAGGCGGCGAGCTGTATCTTGCAGGACGTGCAGGAGAGCGCTTCTGTGTCCGCAACAGCGGTGCGGTTGCGGTCTGCGAAGGGGTCGGCGACCATGGCTGCGAGTACATGACAGGCGGTACGGCGGTCATTCTCGGATCCGTCGGACGGAATTTCGCATCCGGCATGTCCGGTGGTGTGGCCTATGTGCTGGAGGATGAAAATTTCCGCCGCATGGTGAACAAGAAGATGGTTGGGCTGTATCCCCTGGATGCCATGGATCTGGTCACACTGTACAAATACCTGTCCAGGCATGCGGAACACACCGGCTCTCCGATTGCCCAGCGCATTCTCGACAAATGGCCGTCCATGATCACGAAATTCGTGAAGGTCCTTCCCCATGACTACCGGGAAATGCTCGATGCCATGGATACGGCGGAAAAGGAAGGCCTGGAGGGTGATGCGAAGCTGGAACGCGCCTTCATGCTCAAGACCGGCAAAGGCAAGTAAGGGCTTGCAAGAGAGGAGACCCACATGGGAAAACCGACCGGATTCATGGATTTTGATCGCAGGACCGCCAATGAGCAGCCCTGCGTGGACCGTATCGCCAATTGGGATGAGTTCCATCCCGCACTGGATGAAGCAGGTGCAAAGGAACAGGCCGCCCGCTGCATGAACTGCGGCATTCCCTTCTGCCACGGAGGCGTATCCTGGAAAGGCGTATCCTCGGGCTGTTCCATCGGGAACCTCATACCTGAATGGAATGACCTTGTCTATCGCGGCCAATATGAAGAAGCCTATCGTCGCCTGGAAAAGACAAATCCGCTGCACGAATTCACTTCCCGCGTCTGCCCCGCCCTGTGCGAGGGTTCCTGCACGGTTGGCCTGAACGGAGATCCCGTGGCCATTCGTGAAATTGAACGCTACCTGAGCGACATGGCCTGGGAAAAAGGCTGGGTGAAACCCCATCCGCCAGCCTCACGCAACGGGAAGACCGTGGCTGTTGTCGGCAGCGGACCCGCCGGACTTACCGCCGCACACTATCTGAATCGCAGGGGCTTTATGGTCACCGTGTTTGAGAAGTCGGAACTTCCGGGCGGTCTGATGATGTTCGGCATTCCGAACATGAAGCTTCCGAAGGATCTGCTTCAGAAAAAAATCGACCTGTTCCGCGCAGAAGGCATAACCTTCGTATGCAACACCGATGTGGGCAAGGATCTTCCCGTTTCCGAGCTTGACAGGTTCGACGCCGTGCTGCTGTGCGGAGGAGCCGGTCAGCCCAGGGATTTGTCCGTGACGGGCAGAAATCTTCCTGGTGTGCGCTTTGCGGTTCCTTTCCTCGCGGACGCCACCAGGCGCGTCGTGGCCGGACAGACGGAAGAGAAGCCGATGGCCGGCCGCAAGGTTGTCGTCATCGGCGGCGGTGATACCGGCAATGACTGTGTGGCTACTTCCATCCGTCAAGGTGCGGACAAGGTCATCCAGCTGGAAATCATGCCCCCTTCCCCGGACAGCCGGGCAAATGACAATCCGTGGCCACGCTGGCCTTTCGTCCTGAAGACGGATTACGGGCAGAAGGAAGCCATTTACCTGTATGGACGGGACCCCCGTACATTCTGCATCACTGCGGTATCCATACTGGGCGACGACAAAGGTGTCACCGGCATCGAAACCGTTCAGGTGGAATGGGCGGACGACGGAAGCGGACGGAAAGTGCCGAAGCCCATCGAGTCGACACGCAGAACGCAGGACGCGACCGATATCCTCATCGCGATGGGGTTTGTCGGCGCGGAGACGTATCTTCCGGCCGCCCTGGAACTCACGATCGATCGGACGAAATATGCCACATCGAAAACAAAATTCTTCTCCGCCGGCGACATGCGTACAGGCCAGAGCCTCGTGGTTCGGGCCGAAAACGACGCGACGCGGGCAGCCAAGGCCATTGAGGAATTCCTGCTGGGTTGATTTCCGGGAGGTTCGTCATCCTGTCCGGATGATTTCCAGGCGGTTCGTCATCCGGACAGGATATGCCCGCCGCCTCCTCTCGGAGCTTGGGGAAAACAACCTGCTCTACGAATACAGAATGGGAATGGCCTGGAAGCCATTCCCATTCTGACAAAGAGCAGGTTTTTTTTGATGTCTCAGATGTTGACACGCTTCCAGAAGGTCGGTATGAATATCAGCAGCAGGGGGAACACCTCGAGCCGGCCGCCGACACGCACCGCATGGACGGCCCTCGGATGGAGGATGCACAGCACAACTTTCCGTCGGATTCTTGACGATTTTCTCATTCGTTGTTATACTTGTTGTAGTAGTATTATTTTATACTACTTTATCTCCAGCCAAGCACCCGGTATGATGACGATGCATCCATCACTGAATCTGCTTTTCAGGAGGCGAAGATGAAATTCACGAAAATGCATGGTGCCGGCAACGATTACATCTATGTCAATGGTTTCGAGGAATGGGTCCCGGACCCGGCCGCCGTTTCCATCCAGATCAGCGATCGTCATTTCGGTATCGGTGGAGACGGACTTGTGCTCATCCTCCCCTCCGACGCGGCGGACTTCCGCATGCGGATGTTCAATGCCGATGGTTCGGAAGGCGAAATGTGCGGAAACGCCATCCGTTGTGTGGCAAAATATGTCTATGACAAGGCCATGACACGAAAAAAGGAATTATCCATCGAAACACTGGCCGGCATCCGGCAACTGGTCTTGTTCACCGGTGAAAACGGTCTGGTGGAGAAGGTCCGCGTTTGGATGGGGCAGCCGGGTTTTTCAGATGAAACGGAATACACGGACATGCTTGGCCGTTCATTCCCTGTCCCCGTCACGGTGGATGATGTCGTGTATCCGCTGCATTGCGTTTCGATGGGGAATCCGCATGCCATCACGTTCGTGGATAATGTGGACCGTTTCCCGGTCAGGGAAGTCGGCACACAGATTCAGAAACTTCCGATGTTTCCCAGGCAGGTCAATGTGGAATTCATCAAGGTTCTGTCGCATACAGACCTGCAGATGCGGGTCTGGGAGCGTGGAAGCGGAGAAACACTGGCCTGTGGCACAGGAGCCTGCGCATCCGCAGCGGCGGCCATGAGGCTTGGTCTTGTCGGCAGACAATGCAATGTCCACTTGCCGGGCGGTACACTCGAAATCGAATGGAAAGCGGACGGTATCTACATGACAGGGCCGGCCACCCTGGCATTTGAAGGAGAGATCAAACTCTGATTCCGGGTAAAAACCTCGGAGTCCGGATTTGCATGCAAGAATCATGGCAAGTTGCAAGCTTGCGGCATCAGATGCACCCGAAGATTGCCACATGCCGCAGAATCACATGATTCAAGATTCTGACGGCAAACACGACAATTTCATCAGCGATCACAGCATCACACATATGGGAGGAACCATCATGACAGGCAACAGCAACTTCCGGAACCTGAAGGAAACCTACCTTTTCTCTGAAATCGCAAAGCGCGTGGAGGCTTTCAAAGGAGCCAACCCGCAGGCGGACATCATCCGACTCGGCATCGGGGATGTGACGCGCGCGCTTCCGGAAACGGTCATCCGCGCACTGCACGCAGCGGTCGACGAAATGGGTGATGCCACCACGTTCAAGGGCTATGGCCCCGAACAGGGATATTCCTTCCTGCGTGAAGCCATCGCTGCGCACGACTTTGCCTCCCGTGGGTGCGATATCGCCGCCGATGAAATTTTTGTCAGTGATGGTGCAAAAAGCGATACCGCCAATTTCACCGATCTTTTCGGAAAAGGCAACCGAATCGGCGTTCCGGACCCTGTCTATCCCGTCTATTTCGACAGCAATGTCATGACAGGGCATTTCGGGGTGCCGACCGCCTCCGGATTCGAGAATCTTCATCTGATGCCCTGCTTTCCGGAAAATGACTTCAAGCCGGCCATTCCGACGGAAAAACTGGATATCCTCTACCTATGCTCTCCGAACAATCCGACCGGAGTTGCCATGACATATGACCAGCTCAAGTCCTGGGTCGACTATGCCCTGGCCAACAAAGCACTGATCCTGTTCGATGCGGCCTATGTCGCATTTATTCGGGAAGACGGCGTCCCGCACAGCATATATGAAATCCCCGGCGCGCGCGGATGTGCGGTGGAATTCCGCAGTTACTCCAAAACAGCCGGTTTCACCGGACTTCGCTGTGCCTACACGGTGGTTCCGAAGGAACTCGATGTTTCCGATGGAAGCGGCGGGACCCTCAACCTCCGGAAAATGTGGCTCCGCAGGCAGACGACGAAATACAACGGCGTTCCCTACATTGTTCAAAAGGGAGCCGCCGCGCTCTATACGACCGATGGACAGGCTGAATGCAAAGAGAGGATAGACGGGTATCTGAAGAACGCCGGCGCCATCCGCGAAGCCTTTGCGAAACGCGGATACCGTGTCTGGGGCGGTGTGAACGCGCCGTATGTCTGGCTTGGCGTTCCGGAAGGCCAGACCTCCTGGGAATTCTTCGACACCCTGCTCAACAGGCTTCATCTGGTCGGAACACCTGGTTCCGGTTTTGGTTCCCGTGGAGAAGGCTATTTCAGATTGACCGGATTCGGAAGTCCCGAACGCACGGCAGAGGCCGTGGAGCGTCTTTCCCGGCTGTAGGCCTCCAATGGCAGAATACAGGAAACTTCGAAAACAGATGAATCAGGAATGATGATGACGGGAGGATGAATCCGGGAAGATGATGATGAAAAGATGATGATGCTGCCGGAAGAGGACAGGTCGGAAAAAATCCGCCATGTCCTTTTTTTTGTGCATTATGCAATTTCAGCGATTCATTCTTGCAATTCACGATTCACTTTGATATAATCCGTAGTGGTTTGAGAGACTACCCCTTCAAGGGTGTTGACGGACCATCCACAATTCCTGTTGCCACAATGGGGTGGCTGAATGGATGATTCCTGCCGATTTCCGCCTGAGGTGCCTGCAAATGCGCCATGGGAAGGAAAACTGCCGCAAGGCCGCACGCAGAGTCAGACGGCGGCTCCCCGGAGTCAGTCGGCTGAAAAAAACATTCATTGCAGGAGGATGCATCATGACTCATCTGACGCCCGTCTACGAAGCCGTTGTCAAACGCAACCCCGGAGAAACCGAATTCCATCAGGCCGTCCAGGAAGTCCTGGAATCTCTCGAGCCCGTCGCGCTCAAATACCCCGAATTTGTGAAAGCGGGCATATTTGAACGTTTCGTCGAGCCGGAACGGCAGATCATGTTCCGCGTGCCATGGGTCGACGACGCAGGCAAAGTCCAGGTCAACCGCGGATTCCGCGTCCAGTTCAACAGCGCCATCGGTCCCTACAAGGGCGGCATCCGCCTTCATCCCTCCGTCAACCTCGGCATCATCAAGTTCCTCGGTTTCGAGCAGATTCTGAAGAACTCCCTCACCACACTCCCCATGGGCGGTGGAAAAGGCGGTTCCGATTTTGATCCGAAGGGCAAGTCCGACATGGAAGTCATGCGCTTCTGCCAGAGCTTCATGCTCGAGCTGACCCGTTACATCGGTCCGGACACGGACGTACCGGCCGGCGACATCGGTACGGGCGGACGCGAAATCGGATATATGTTCGGTATGTACAAGAAGCTCCGCAATGAATTCACCGGCGTCCTCACAGGCAAGGGCCTCCAGTATGGCGGAAGCCTCGCCCGCACCGAAGCCACCGGCTACGGCCTCTGCTATTTCATGGACGAAGCCATGAAAGCGAAGGGAAAGACCTTCAGCGGTTCAACCGTCGTCATCTCCGGCTCCGGCAACGTGGCCATCTACGCCACGCAGAAGGCCACCCAGCTTGGTGCCAAGGTTGTCGCCCTCAGCGATTCCAACGGCTACATCTACGACAAGACCGGCATCAAGCTCGAAACCGTCCAGCTCATCAAGGAAGTGCAGCGCGGCCGCATCAGCGAATATGTGCAGCACCACCCGGAAGCCGAATACCACGACGGATGCTCCGGCATCTGGTCCATTCCCTGCGACATCGCGCTTCCTTCCGCCACCCAGAACGAGATCGACGGTGTTTCCGCGAAGATGCTTGTTCAGAACGGCTGCTTTGCCGTCGGGGAAGGCGCGAACATGCCCTCCACCCCGGAAGCGGTTGAAGTGTTCCTGAAGAACCGCATCATCTATGGACCGGCGAAAGCCGCAAACGCCGGTGGTGTCGCCACGTCCGGTCTTGAAATGTCCCAGAACAGCATGCGCCTGTCCTGGACCTTCGAGGAAGTCGATGCGAAGCTCAAGGAAATCATGGTCAGCATCTACAAGAATGCGAGTGCCGCCGCCGCCGAATTCGGCGATGCCGACAACCTCGTGCTCGGAGCCAACATCGCAGGTTTCATGAAGGTGGCCCGCGCCATGCTCGCCCAGGGTGTGACCTATTAATCATCTTTCATCATCCCGACAACAAACGGAAAAAGAGGGTTCCGGAGCCGCAGTGTTCCGGAACCCTCTTTTCATCCTGTCCGACAAGCATCAGGCATCATTCGAGCTTTCCGGCAAGATTCAGCCTTACGGCAAGATTCCGCCTTTCAGCCAGCAGACCGCCTGCTGGTCCTTCGGGCTGGAAACAAGCCAGAGCGGCGTCTCGAACGCAGCAACATGAATCATGTCCCGATATGCCTCTGCTTCCGGCAGAATGGTCAGCAGGACATTCTCCCGCTGCAGCAGCAGGTGCGGATTGAATTCGCCCGGACCCCTCTGCATGAGGGCACCATAGAATATCCGGCTCTCCACAAGGTCCTGGAAAAAGTGGCTGCCGAATGACAATTCCGGGATCATGCCGGACGTCGCATATTCCTGTTCGCAGATGCATCGATAGGCGTTGATTTCCGAAAAACGGACTGGAACGCCCAGCGAAGGCGTTGTTGTGCCGCACCTGCCCGGTACGATGAGCATGCTTTGCCGGTTCCGGTCCGCACGAAGCCTGTCGTTGAGCCTGCCCAGCATGCGTGCGACCGTGTAGCGTTCCGCGTTCCCCACGGCGACGTACGCCTCCGGCTTCAGCAGAACGACCGTGTTGATGATCTGATCCGCTGTCCCACCGCCGACAAAGCTTCCGGCATGCAGCCGAAACAACACCGTGTCCGGCGATACATTCGCCGGCATGGCCGTGTCCGCGGCCCGGAAGGTCTGAAGCGGTCTGCATTGCACAATGCTCACATACAGCCTGCCATTGTACAGGTTGACCGTGAACTCGACGTCCACCGGGTTTTGGTATGCCTCTTCCAACCCCCTGAGCATCGCTTTCATCGCAGCGATGAACGCAGTGCGATGAAACAGGCCTGAGAAATCCGCCACATGCACGGCATCCAGCTTCAGGCCCACTTCCCGTGCACGCTGCTCTGCCGCCGCATCCCGACCGAAAACCAGTCCGGCTTCCAGAACCGTGGCGGACTGACAGGCGTGGCTGAGCGGAATCGTGCGCCACTGATTCAACTCCGTGTCCAGCACATCCACCATGCGTTGACCAATGCTCCGTTCCAGACCCGTTCCCGGGATGTTGTCCGGCATGCCGAGTGAAACCACCCGCGTATAGTCGCCATCCGTCCGGTCCACGGCCCGGGTTCCGAGACCCGCGACTATCCGGACCATCCCGTCTGAAGGATTCATTTCCTGATGCCAGACATAAGCGCTGTATGACAGGCCCACCCCGGCAGCCAGCGGGAAATGATACCGGCCGCGCATGGAGCCGGAAACGCGCTGCACCAGGATGGACATCTGTTCCCCCATCTTGTCCAGACCGCGCTCCCGCCGGTATACAAGCGCGCTGATGTCAACCGTGCTTGCATAGACGGTCCGCACCGCATCCTCGAACATCGCGAGCCGTGCATCCGGGTCACCCTGGTTCACACAGAACACACTCTGGTACTTTCCAGCGAATGCGTTGCCGTATCCGTCCTCCAGCAGGCTGCTCGAACGGACGATGACCGGTGTCTGTCCGAACATGTCCAGAGCCTGCTGGAACTGGATGCGGATGAAGGGCGGAAACACGCCCTGAAGAATTCTGTCGCGCAGGGTATCGGCCAGATCGTAATATCCGTCCTCGTACTGCTGGCGCGTGTGCATGCGCCAGATGTTGTTGTGGATGAGAAATGTCTGAAACACATCCGAACCGATGTAGAGGGAATCACTCTGCAGATCGACCCCGATCACACCGTGCGAATCGATGCCTGCCGCAATCTTTCTTGCCAGCAGCATGCCGACGGCCTTCCCGCCGATGTAGCCTGTTCCGACCATCCTGTGGCGAATCTCCAGCAGATCGCCCAGCTGCAGATATCGCTCCGCCAGGGCAAGAATCTGCTCATCATGACCCAAAAGCAGACGGCAGAAGCGTTTCCGGATCGGATCCGTCACGGCGGGATCCGAAGTGTTCGCCAACGTGTTTTCCGCTGCCAGAAAGAGTTTGTCCCAGTAATCCATCGTGGCGGCGATCGGCCTTGTGAGGCTCCACCCATGGTACAGCCCGTCCGTCACGGGCACCAGCAGCCCTTCCTTTTCCATATGAGGCAGGAACATGGTGGGCGAATACCGTTCCCAGACCTTCACCGGCTGGAAGACGATGCCCTTTCCCGCATGCATGATGTTCAGGAACAACTGGGTGGTTTCCCGGATGCGTGTGACCGCTTCCGCCGCATGAATGCCGCGGATCAGACAAAAATAGGCGATGGTGTCCAGCTCGAAGAGATACGGACAGGTGACGGCAAAGAAGTTGCCGACCATCAGATCGGTCGCCCAGGTTTCCTGGAGCTCTGAAAGCGAATCAAACACATAGAAAGCTTCCAGTCCGGCCGCTTCAATGGTCCTGTGCACTTCCGACGCGAAGGATTCGAATCCCGATGCTGCATGCAGCTGAATCACCCGGACACCCATGGACGCGTCCAGAATCGGCGGATGTGCTGCAAAACGCATATAAAGAACCATTCGTCCGTCAGCCACCGCCTGCTCCGCAAACACCCGTGCAAACGCCACGTAGTCTTCCAGCCGATCCGTATGCCAGACGACATTGTCTCCCAGTCTCAGATCATCGACCACCTGGTCGTAATTCGGAAAACCCGTACTGCACCTGGCCTTTTCCTGCATGCCCGATCCCTCCGTCCTGCCTGTCCGCTCATCTGTTTCCAGCGTTTTGTCCCGGCATCAACCTGTCATACACATTTTATCTCAAGTTCAATCCGAATGGGTGCATCAGCCTCTCCCGGAACATGAAAAAAAACACCCGACCTTCCGGTCGGGCGTAATTCTGTTTCGTCCCTGTCCGCCTGAAGCGGAATTACATTTTGAAAAGCAGGTCGATGTAGGTGGGCATCGGCCACATGGCTGAATCCACCAGGACTTCCAATGCATCCGCATCCGCACGGAGAGCGGCCATGGCAGGCACAACCTTCTCGTGGATATACTTTGCATGGGTCAGGCTGTCACCCTCCGCACCGTCGAGATGATCAACACAATGCTGCAGGGCTGCCGTGTTCGCTTCCAGGCTGGTGGCAAGGTCCACCGTCTTGTCGAGGATTTTCTTCACCATATCGGTCTTCGCGCCGGCGGCCGCCAGGGAAGAAACCGTATCGGCGACCTTCTTCATGGAAGCGAGTGCAACCGGAAGAATTTGGCGGGAAGCCATTTCCACCATCGTGAGCGCTTCGATGCGCATGGTCTTCACGTAGCTCTCGAGCATGATTTCATAGCGGGACATGGACTCCACTTCGCTGAGGACGCCATGTTTTGCGAACACCTTCACATTTTTCTCCGTGGCAACGGCCGGAATGGCTTCCACGGTGGATTTCAGATTCGGCAGTCCGCGTCTGGCGGCTTCCGTGACCCATTCCTCCGCATAGTTGTTGCCGTTGAAGATGATGCGGTTGTGCTTGATGACGATATCCTTCACAACGGCATTCACTTCGCTTGTGAAATCAGATGCCTTGTCCAGGCGATCGGCGATCTGGCTGAGGGTCTCGGCCACAATCGTATTCAACACGAAGTTCGGAGCGGCAATGGACTGTGAAGAGCCGACCATGCGGAATTCAAACTTGTTGCCGGTAAAGGCGAAAGGCGATGTGCGATTGCGGTCTGTGGTATCAAGCGGAAGCGGAGGCAGTGTGTTGACACCGAGGGTCATGTGTCCGCCGACAACCTTGCTGGAAGGCTTGCCGGTGATGATGGTCTCGATGACTTCCCACAGTTCTTCGCCGATGAACATGGATACGATGGCGGGAGGCGCCTCATTGGCACCCAGACGGTGGTCGTTGCCGGAACAGGCGACAGTGGAACGAAGCAGGTCGGCGTATTCGTCGACAGCCTGAATGACGGCTGCAAGGAATACCAGGAACTGCGCGTTGTCCTTCGGTGTCTTGCCGGGTTCGAGCAGGTTTCTTCCGTCATCGGTGGCCATGGACCAGTTGTTGTGCTTGCCGGAGCCATTGACGCCCGCAAAGGGCTTCTCATGCAGCAGGCAGGCAAGGCCATGACGCTCCGCGGTCTTCTTCAGAACTTCCATTGTCAGCTGATTGTGGTCGGTGGCAATGTTGGTGGTGCTGAATATGGGCGCCAGTTCGTGCTGGGCCGGAGCCACTTCGTTATGCTTGGTCTTGGCGGTGACGCCCAGCTTCCAGAGCTCGACATCCAGATCCCGCATGAAATCGGATACTTTCTGCTTCAGCACGCCGAAGTAGTGGTCTTCGAGTTCCTGGCCCTTGGGCGGCTTGGCGCCGAAAAGGGTACGGCCGGTGAACAGCAGGTCATCGCGGTTCATGAACATGTCCCGGTCGATGAGGAAGTATTCCTGTTCCGGGCCCATTGTGGTCATGACACGTCTGGCACTGGTGTCGCCAAAGAGTTTCAGCACACGCATCGCCTGGACATTGATGGCTTCCATGGACCGGAGCAGCGGGGTCTTGAGGTCGAGTGCCTCCCCCGTGTAGGAACAAAATGCAGTGGGGATGTACAAGGTGCCGTCTTTCACAAATGCGGGAGACGTGCAGTCCCATGCGGTGTAGCCACGGGCTTCGAACGTGGCGCGCAGGCCGCCCGAAGGGAAGGAAGAGGCATCCGGCTCCCCTTTGATGAGTTCCTTGCCGGAGAATTCCATGATGGCCTTGCCGTCTTCCGTCGGAGACACGAAGGAATCGTGCTTTTCCGCAGTAATGCCGGTAAGGGGCTGGAACCAGTGCGTATAATGCGTTGCGCCCTTTTCCACTGCCCAATCCTTCATGACGCTGGCAACAACTTCCGCCACGCCGGCTTCCAGGGCAAGGCCATCCCTGAGGGTCTTTTTCAATGCCTTGAAGGTTGACTTGGGCAATCTTTCCTGCATGACGGATTCATTGAATACCAAAGAACCGAACATGCTGGAGGTGAAGTTCTCCGTATAGCACTTATCCATGGAAAAGTCTCCTTTCGTGTAACCAGATGATGGATACGGAGTCTGGGTTTCCCGTGATGATTGCAAAAATGGCGCAACAACCACACAGTTGAAACGCCATTGTTTCCGCCTTTGAAAATTCTTATCTCTTACGATACCACGGCATGCAAGTTCAGTCAATCAAAATTTCATTTTTTACCGCATTCACAGGAACAATCATGGATTTGCACAAGCGAATCGGAAAGTTTCCGCGACATTTACGGCAATTTGCCGGCTTCCCCGTCAAGTCATTGCCGCGGGTTGCGACTTAAAGAGAATGCTGCCTATGGCAGCAT
>JAIFNI010000161.1 GCA_020047785.1 Clostridia bacterium | reverse complement strand
GCGATGCCCGTGGACCCGTTGACAAGCAGGTTCGGGAATCTGGCCGGCAGGATGATGGGCTCGATGTCATGCTCGTCGTAGTTCGGCTTGAAGGAAACCGTATCCTTGTTGATGTCCGCCATCATTTCCATGGCGATCTTCGAAAGACGGGACTCCGTGTATCGGTAGGCAGCCGGCGGATCTCCGTCCACGGAACCGAAGTTGCCATGGCCGTCCACAAGCATGTTTCGCATCGAAAAATCCTGCGCCATGCGGACCAGCGCGTCATAGACCGATTGGTCGCCGTGCGGATGGAACCGGCCGAGCACGTCGCCGACGGTGGTGGCGCACTTGCGGTAGGGTTTGTCCGGCGTGAAGTTTTGTGTGAACATGGAATACAGGATGCGGCGATGGACCGGTTTCAATCCGTCGCGTACGTCCGGGAGCGCGCGATCGACAATGACGCTCATCGCGTAATCGATGAACGACTGTTTCATTTCCGCTTCGATATCAACGGGGATGATTCGCTGGATGATGGGGTCCTGGGGTGGTGTGCCACCTTGTTCCGACATGCTGATGTTCCCTCTCGCAACGGATTGTCGCCGGATTTCGCCATAAGGCGGATCAGTGATTTCCCAGTCCGGCATCCTGTAACATGATCCCGTTCATTATATCAAAAAACGGAGGAAAAGTAAAAAGCCGTTTCATGGCTTTTCACGCTGAAAACCGTTTGCAGGGGGCAACAGACCTCGTCACGGTCGTCTCCGGAACCAGAATGGTACAAATCGCATCTTGTTTTTGAGAATTGAAGGAAAGGCACACAAACCGAAAGGATTGGGACATGTTTGTCATCAACGATGATTCATGTGCCGTCCACATTGGGATATATACGTACAGGCCAATCATGATTCGCTTTTCTTTCTGGTAATGATAGGAGTTTTCACATCAGACTGCAATCTGAATCCCTGGCTTGCCGGAAATGAGGTGCACGGGGAATGACATTTCTTGTGGTGGATGATGACCGGTTGAACCTCCACCTTGTGGAGAAGCTGCTCCGGAGCCAATACCCCTCCTGCCGGATCTTGTTGTGCCAAAACCCGCTGGAAGTCCTGTCGATGCTCTCGTCGAACGACATAGACATCGTTCTGCTGGATATTGTCATGCCGCAGCAAAACGGCATAGAAGTTCTGACAGATATCCGATCGATTTCCAGATACAACGATATTCCGGTGATCATGCTGACCTCGCTGACCGACACGGAAAGTTTCCGCAGCTGTTTCAACGCCGGTGCCAACGATTATGTTCTGAAGCCGATTCAACTGTTTGAGTTCAAGGCAAGGCTGCGCGCAGCCATGCAGATCAGAAACAACATGACGCAGATACAGGAAATGTACCGGCAGGTCACCGTGCAGAACGAGGACCTTCGACTGTTGAACGCGAAACTCAAGGATGCGCAGTTTCATATGGTCCAACAGGAAAAGCTTGCCTCCATCGGCGAACTGGCCGCCGGCATCGCCCATGAGATCAACAACCCCATGGGGTTTGTCGGCAGCAATCTGTCCACCTTGCAAAGCTTTTTTACCAAGATCAAACAGGTTCTGGCTGCCCATGAAACATGCATGGATCTCCTTTTTCAGACACCGGATTTGCCGGAATCAATCCGGACCCGGATGAATGCCGTCCGGGAGACGGAACGGGTGAACAAGCTTCCTTTCATCCTGACAGAGCTGGAAGCAACGCTGCGTGAATCCCTGGACGGGGTGGATCGTGTCACAAAAATCATCCAGACGCTCCGTAATTTTGCCCGGTCCGGTCACGATGATGAGTTTTCGCCGTGCCAGCTCGATGACATCATCGAAGAGGCCATGATGATTGTCCGGAATGAATCCAAGTACCACCTGGATATTTTTCACGAGCGGAACGAGATGCCCGATATCTTCTGCAGCCGCGGACAGATCGGCCAGGTGGTCCTGAATATCCTCATCAACGCCATCCAGGCCATCAAAGCCCAAAACAGGGTGGGGCGGGGCCGAATCTGCATCTCCGTCAGCCAGGTCCGACAGGATGCCCTGATTGAAATCAGGGATGATGGCCCGGGTATCCCGGAGGAAGTCAGAATGCGCATTTTTGACCCCTTCTACACCACGAAGGAGGTCGGCCAGGGGACCGGCCTCGGATTGAGCATTTCACACGACATCATTGTAAACAAGCATCACGGTGGAATCTCCGTAACCAACGGCCCGGAAGGCGGCGCATGTTTTATCATCCGCCTGCCCGTACAGAAAGAGGAGCCGGAATGAAGCGGGTCTTGTTTGTGGATGATGAGGTGCAGATTCTACACTCCCTGGTCAGGGCGTTTCTGGATACCGATTACGAAGTCAGGTACGCCACAAGCGGAGAAGCGGCGCTGTGCATGATGGAGGAGGAAGTCCCGGACATCGTCATCAGCGACATGCGCATGCCCCTGATGGACGGCTACCAGCTGCTGTCCATTGTAAAGGAACGATGGCCGGAAACGATGCGCGTCATTCTCAGCGGCTATGCGGATGAATCTGTCGTCTTCAACGCGCTGCAGAAGAATGTCGCAAAGATATACGTCTTCAAGCCATGGAACAACGATGCGCTGATTCAACTGGTGGCGCAATTGTTTGAAACGGAAGATCTGCTGAAGGAAAGCAACCTGATGCTGCTGATCAACAACCTGGAAGACCTTCCGACCATTCAATCCAGCTACCGGCGCATTGTCTCGCTGATAGAGCAGGACCGGGACCTCACTGAAATCACAGCCGAAATGGAAAGGGATCAGTCCATCTCGACCAAAACACTCCAAATTGCCAATTCGGCGTTTTATGGCGTAAAAAGCGGCTCTGTCCGACAGGCCGCATCCTTTCTGGGTCTGCAGAACATTCGCTCGCTCATCCTTTCCACCTCCATCATCGATTCCCTGAAAGCCCCGCCCACTTCCGCGCACCAGATGGAGACCATTTGGCGGCATGCCTCCCTGACGAACAAATTCACGGCGCTGCTTCATGAGAAAATCATGCGCAAACGGATACCGGATGCATTCTCCGCGGCCGGGCTGCTCCACAATGTCGGCAATGTGCTGCTTTTGCATGCGCATACCAAGGTGTATCTGTCCATGCTGCTCGCCGCGCGCGCTTCGAATTCGGATCTGATGGAAATGGAACGTGCCCGTTTTCGGACCACCCATCAGGAAATGGGCGGTTATCTGTTGAAATGGTGGGAACTGCCCTATCCGATCGTGGAAACGGCCCTGTATCACCACCGTCCTTTCGACAAACGGATCGTCAACAGGGAATTGGTCTCCCTCGTGCATCTCTCACAGAAATATGCATGGGATGCTTTGGGCGAAAAGGATCTGTATCCGTTCTATCCGGAAGCTTATATGATTCTGGGGGTTTCCCAGTCGGCTGCAGACGGATGGATAGCTTCCTCCGACCTGGCGAAAGGAGCAGGTGTTTAGGATGGACAGTCAATATACAGTCCTGTTTGTGGACGATGAAGAAAACATTCTGGCTGCCCTGCGACGGGGTCTTTACGAGGAAGAATACAACTGCCTCTTCGTGAACAGTGGCCCGGCCGCACTGGAGCTGATGGCGAAAGAGCCGGTTTCCGTCATTGTCAGCGACATGCGGATGCCCGGCATGGATGGTCTTCATCTGCTGAGAACCGTCAAGGAACTTTACCCCAGAACCGTTCGCATTGTTTTGTCCGGTTTCACGCAGCTGCAGCAGATACTCACGACCATCAACCAGGCCGGCATATTCAAGTTCATCACAAAGCCCTGGATGATGGACGAGGAGCTGAAAGTGGTTCTGCGTGAAGCACTCGACTACGTTCAGCTGATGGAGCGGAAAGACGAGCTGGAACAGGCGTTGAGGATGCAGAACGCGGCTTTCCAGAACATGCTGAAAAAACTGGATGTCACCATAGAATCCGCAGCGAGGCAATCCGCTCTTACAGGCGCCGTTGCCCATGACATGCTCGTTGCCATCACGGAAAGACAGACAAAGGCATGCAGCGAGTCCGTCAAGTCCATCGAACTGAAGACACTGGGAGAACTTCTCCTCGATACGTCGGGAACAGTTGTGGGAGACCCGACGGATCGTACGGATTCGGATCTGCTGAATCTGTACCGACATGTCTTTTCCGCCGCAAAGGACATCACATCGGTTTCCGTGCCTTCAGACAGTTCGGACCTTCCGCTCCGTTATCAGCCGAAACTTCTGGAATCCATCATCCGTTCTTCAACAGCAGCCATCGTCGGCCATCTCGGCACCTGCGTCATCAAAGTCACATGCCAGAAGGAAACGCATCATGGAATGGCCATGAACGCGGTGACGGTTCTGTACGCCAAAACCCGCACCAACAGTGCTTCCACTCGAAATCCGGACCCTGACGAAACGGATGCGCTCATCTTTATCGTGGGGCAGACACTCGAACCGCTGATGCAGACGCAAAACGGGCATTTCGTCTGCAGAAGGGCCGAGGTGAACATCATTGTCAAATATCTACTGCCCATTGCCCTGCCTTCAAAAAAACAGTGATGTCAGCCATCCAGCCGTATTTCTGGAACATGGCGTCATGACTGAGTCTTCCCGGGGAGCAAAATCGAATGATTGAACCGGAAAACATGCAGACATTGCGCAACCTCAAACGGGCTGTCGAACAGAGCGCCGGTGTCGTCGTCATCACGGACAAAGCGGGAAACATCCAGTATGTGAACCCGCGATTCAGCGCCGTGACCGGTTACGACGCGCAGGAAGCCGTCGGCCTGAATCCGCGCGTTCTGAAATCCGGTTTTCAGCCGGATTCGCTTTACAAGGATCTGTGGGACACAATCCTTGCAGGAATGAATTGGAAAGGGGAATTGCTCAACCGCAGGAAGGACGGCACCTTGTATTGGGCCATGCTCAGCATATCCCCTGTCAAGGACGAAAACGGTGACATCGTCAGTTTCATCGCCATACAGGACGACATCACCCAGTTGAAGGACATGCAGGCGGAGTTGACAGCGAAAAACGAAGAGCTTCAATCCGTGCTCAGTTCCCTGCAGGACGCGCAGGTTTTCCTGATCCAGCAGGAAAAAATGGCGGGGATTGGCATGCTGGCTGCAGGAGTCTCTCATGAGATCAACAATCCTCTCGGATTTGTCAACAGCAATTTCGAAACACTCAAGCGGCATCTATCCCAAATCATGGCCTGGATCAGTGTTCTGCTGCAGGAGGACGCGCTGGAAACGACCGATCCTGAAACGGCACTCGGGATTCTCCGGCGTTTGAAAGCAGCGCGGGGCTGGTCAAAAGCGGCTTATATCGTGAATGACGTCCGGGAGTTATTGCCTGACATGCAGAGCGGCATCACCCGGATCACCGACATCGTGAAAAATCTGAGGGACTTTTCTCAGCTGGATTTTGGTAACCGGATTACAGAATATGATTTTTGTTCGAATATCGTGAACGCCGTCATGCTGATCTCCAGCGACCTGTCCAGCGTCGCAGCACTGGACATGCAGCTTTCCCCCCTGGATCCCATCAATGCAAACGGGGCGGAAATCAATCAGGTGCTGATAAACATGCTGACCAATGCGGTTCAGGCTGTGAAGTCCTCCCACGACGGGTCCATGGGGAAAATACGAATTCGTACGGATCAGGACAAAGACAACGTCATGTTTTTTCTGGAAGATGATGGACCGGGGGTTCCGGCTGAACTCCGCGCGCGCATCTTCGAGCCCTTCTTCACCACGAAACCTGTGGGGGAAGGCGCCGGGCTGGGGCTGGGCATCGCGCACGACATCGTTGTCCGTCGTCACAAAGGCACCCTGTCTGTCGAAGACTCGGATCTCGGCGGAGCCAGGTTTGTCCTGACCCTGCCGAAAGAAGCGGCAATCGTTGAGGAACAGCAGGCCGCCGTTCGAAATCTGCTTCCGTAAGGCACGGGAAAGGAAAATTCTGCTCCCGGCGCATGACGCCGGCTTATCCGCCAATCGGTTCCTTTGAAGGCTTTCCGCTCTTGCGCGGATATCCCTTCGGTGTCGGTCCGATCTTTTCCACCACGATGATATTCCGTTCCATGTCCGTTCCCGGAAGCAAAAAGGACCGGATTTCCACAATTCGTCCTCCGAGCAGTCTCAGCGCTTCGGAGGCGGCAGACGTCTCTTCCGCCGCGCCCGGTCCCTTCATCGCAAGAAACAATCCACCGATCCGAACGAAAGGAAGGCAGTATTCAAGCAACACAGGAAGCCCGGCTACCGCGCGGGCGACAGCCACATCAAAGGATTCACGCCAGCCCGGTTTCACCCCGAAATCCTCCGCACGCCCGTGCTGCATCCGTACATTCTTCAGGTTCAATACATCCGTGACAGCCTGAAGAAAACGGATGCGCTTGTCCAGCGAATCAAGCAGGGTCACCTTCAGATCATGACGGGAAACGGCAAATGGCAGACCGGGGAAACCAGCTCCCGTACCCACATCCACAACGGAAGCACCCGATGGTACGTGCGGAAGTCCCGACAGGGAGTCGATGAAGTGTTTCACGGCAATCCCTTCCTCATCGGTGATGGCCGTCAGGTTCACGCCGGCGTTCCATTGCACGAGCATGTCCGCATAGACACCAAGCTGCGCGGCCTGCGCGGATGTAAGATTCACCTCAAAAGTCCGCATATCGCGGACCACGCGATCAAGCCATTCCTGTTGCATGTTTCCAACCTTTCTGCTTTCGGGTTGCCGGTTCCATCTTGTTCTGACAAGCTGACGGAAAAGATGCTTTCGTATTGGAAAGAAACTACGGGACAGGCTTCTGACTGAACGGATTTCCGTGTCGATTCGCTTCCAGCCAAATCTGCAGCACGGCAATATCCGCAGGGGATACGCCGGAAATGCGGGATGCCTGACCCAGCGATTCAGGTTTCTGCTTCCAGAGTTTCTGCCGCGCTTCCGTGCTGATGCCGGAAATGACACGGTAATCCACATCCGAAGGCAACCTTCGCGATTCTGCCTTGCGAAATTGAGCGATCTGCTGCATTTGCCGGGTCAGATAGCCTTCGTACTTCAATGTGATGGACACCTGCTCCCAGACTTCGCGTGTCAGTGCGGGACGCGTTGGATCCACGGCGGACAAGGCGGGATAATCCAGTTCGGGTCTTTTCATCAGTTCGGACAGACGTATGCCGGTCAGTACAGCCGAGGACCCATGTTCCGCCAAAAATGCGTTGAGCGCCGGCGTGGGATTCAGGATGGTTGCTTTCATGCGGGTCAGTTCTGAGTCGATCTCCGCCTTTTTTCTGGCGAACCGGTCATACCTGTCTTGCGTAACCAACCCGGCCTGCCGGCCGATTTCAGTCAGGCGAAGGTCCGCATTGTCCTGGCGCAGGTAAAGCCGGTATTCCGCACGTGAAGTCATCATGCGGTATGGTTCCTGCGTCCCTTTGGTGGTCAGATCATCAATCAGCACCCCGATATAGGCTTGGGAACGGTCTATCTCCACGAACGGTTTTCCATGCAGTTTCAAAGCTGCGTTCATTCCCGCAATCAAACCCTGGGCGGCGGCTTCCTCATATCCGGAGCTTCCGTTGCTCTGTCCGGCGGAGTACAATCCGGGAAAATCACGGAATTCAAGCGTCTGGAGAAGCTGGACCGGATCGATGCAATCATATTCAATGGCGTAGGCGGACCGCATGACGGATGCGTTCTCCAATCCGGGCACAGAATGAATCATCTCGGCCTGGACATCCTCGGGAAGACTTGAACTGAACCCCTGCAGATACAGTTCACTGGTCCCCCGACCCATCGGTTCGATGAAAATCTGATGACTCTCCCTGTCCGAGAAACGGACAATCTTGTCTTCTATGGACGGACAGTAACGGGGTCCGACCCCTTCGATCATCCCGGAAAACAAAGGTGAGCGGTGAAGGTTTTCACGAATGACAGCATGCGTGGACGGTACTGTCCGTGTCAGCCAGCAGGATATCTGCTC
>JAIFNI010000071.1 GCA_020047785.1 Clostridia bacterium | reverse complement strand
TTTCAGACAATAGGATTCCAGGCTTATCGCCTGCAGATTTTCTGCGGCTTTGACATCCAACGGGATGATTTCCGCCTGATTCTGAAAAATGAAATCAACCTCGGCAGTCGCCCGCTCCACTGCCCAGTAATACGGTTCGAGACCGGGCAACGTTTTCAGCTGCTGCAGGACATACTGCTCGGTCAGAGCACCTTTGAACGCTTCAAATATTCGGCTTCCGGATAGTATGACTGCGGCATCCAGAGTGCCTCTGCCGTCGCAGGAAGACCGTGTATTTACCAGCTTCATCAGCGATTGGTAATTGATGATAATCATTTCGAATCATAATAATCACTTTTAATCATAATAATCATTTCTAATCACTATCGTTGCATTTGTGATAAGAAAGAGTATACTGATTGCAGGAAGGCTTGTTGCGCCCAATGCAGAAGGCTTGATATGTAAAGACCATATCAGCAGGTGAGGAAGCGACGAGGTGGCAGACATGAATAACGAGAGCACCACGATCGAATACAAGCGTGAATACACGGAAGACATAAAGAAAACCGTCATCGCTTTTGCCAATACGGATGGCGGCGAAATCAGGATTGGCATTGCAGATGATGGCTCGGTTGTTGGCATTGTGAACATGGATGCAACGATGCTGCAGATGACAAATGCCATCAGGGATTCCATCAAGCCGGATGTTACAATGCACACGCGGTGTGAAATGATGGTGGTGGAAGGAAAACCCGTTGTGGGTGTGCATGTTCAGCGAGGGACGTCATGCCCATACTACCTTTCCGGAAAAGGGATAAGACCGGAAGGGGTGTATGTGAGACAAGGGTCTTCAACTGTTCCTGCTTCCGAAAGCGTTATTTTGAAAATGATCCGGGAAACGGGGGGTGACAGTTTCGAAGCGACTCGTTCTCTTCAGCAAGACCTGACATTCGAGTGGACAGAAAAATTCTTCCAAGATGAAAACATCAGGTTCGAGACGGAACAGAAACGCACACTCGGCTTGATTGGCCGGGATGGGGCCTTTTCAAATCTCGGTTTTCTGTTGTCCGATCAATGTGCGCACACAATCAAAGCCGCCGTATTCGAGGGAAGCAGCAAACGCGTTTTTCAGGATAGGGCAGAGTTTTCCGGCTCACTCATCAAGCAATTGGAAGATGCATACCGGTATCTGAACCAGTTCAACCATACAAGAGCAGAAATTTCCGGCCTGAAACGCATCGATATGCGCAATTATCCACCTGATGCAGTCCGTGAAGCACTTCTTAATACTGTAGTTCATCGGGAGTACGCATACAGCGGCAGCATTCTCATAAGTATCTTTGACGATCGAATCGAATTTGTCACACTCGGAGGCTTGCCCAAGGGCATCGCATTCAATGATCTTTTCCTGGGCGTTTCTGTCTTGCGCAATCCCAGACTCGCCGATGTGTTTTACAGACTGCATCTGATCGAGGCATATGGAACCGGCTTGCCCAAAATCATGGAAGGCTACCGCTCTTATCCCGTGCAGCCGGTCATCGAAGTATCTGACAATGCATTTAAAATGACATTGCCGAATACCAATTATCGCAGGCAATCTGAAATATCGGGTGAAAATGCGGGGGAAGCTTATGTGGAGGATGCTTATGAGGACGATGAGAGGAAAGTGGTCCGCTATCTGAAAAACCATCTGCACATTGCGAGAAAGGAAGTGGAGCATGCGCTCGGTTTTTCCCAGGCTAAAACGATCCGCCTGCTGCATACGCTTGTTGAAAAAGGCGCAATAAAAAAAGAAGGACGAGGGCGGAAAACAAGGTATTCCATTGCGAACTCAGCCAAAATGTAACAAGACTCGGTGCTTGCAGGCCCAGACTGCTGCTTGTATAATGGGGAAGACAGGAACCGGGTTCATACAAATTTGTGCCTCAACCGCGGAAACACCGTGGTTTTTTGCGTTACTTCCATTTCCGTAATGATAGTCTGGATTCTTCAACACTTTTTTCATGGTTATCGAAAAGAATTTACGTATCTGCATGCAGCCAGCTCGATATGGAAAACAATGTGTACAAACCTTTGCATCAAGCAGACAGATCGCTTCTGCATATTCTGCAGTGAATGTTATCTCTCGAGAGGAGTTTTTTATGATCAGTCAGGAAGCCATAAATATCATGAACATGCTGCGGAGCCACAAAATCAACGCGGTTGAAGCCGGAAAAACCGATACAGGGTCTCCGGAGGAAAAACAATATCGGGAAATGATCCGGACCTTCGAAGGCCGGCGGGAAATGGAATGGATGGCCAGAACGCAGCCGGTGCCGGATGGAATCTCCGTGACCGATGTCTTCGCGGATCAGGTTCATTGTGAATGGCAGCGTGTATCGGATGCGGAGCCTGAGAAAATGAAAGAGAAGGGCATCCTGTTCCTGCATGGGGGCGGGTTCACTTCCGGGTCCGCCATCACCCGCAGAACCATGAGCGCCAATGTCGCGCGCCAGGCCAAGGTGGATGTCCTGTCTGGTGCACTTCCTCAATGCACATCATTTCCCACTGCCGGGTGGTTTATGTGCTGTTTCCTTCAGTTCCTCCAGTGCGGCTGCAGCCGGATTCGTCAAGCTGCTCCCGGTGGATTTCACCCTCTCCTCCTACCGATATGTGCTTGCGAAGCCCGAATTCATGTGCGCCATGCTGGTTTCCGGCGAAAGACTGGCACTCGGTGTTGTCATCAACATGGTGCTCACTGTGCTGGTTGCTTATCCGCTGTCACATGAAAAGACGGCTTTCAGGCACCGTTCCCTCTACACCTGGTTTTTTCTGGTGACGATCCTGTTCAGCGGCGGACTGGTTCCAGCCTACATGGCGATGCGGAACTACGGAATTCTCGATTCGATCTGGGTACTGGTGCTTCCGACAGCAGTGCCCGTTTTCAATGTCGTGCTGCTGATGAACTTCTTCCGGGAACTGCCCAGGGAAATCGAGGAAGCCGCTTTCATGAATGGCGCGCCCCAATGGTACTGCCTGTGGAAGATCTATGTGCCCCTTTCAACGCCGGCTCTTGCTACGCTTGTTCTGTTCATCTCGGTTTTCCACTGGAATTCCTGGTTCGATGGCCTGCTCTTCATGAACAGTCCGGTGGGCTTCGCATTCGACCCGCCCATCTGTTCTTGGAAGGTGTCCGCGACGGATGCGGCAAAACCGGTGTTTCATAAGGAGTTTTTAGTCTCCGGAAAGGTGGAAAAGGCACGGCTTTACATCACCGGGCTGGGCGGGCGAACGGAGAATTTCGGCAGCGAATTCCGGCTGCTGGCGGAACTGATTCTGACGTACACCAATGCATCGGAGGAAATCATCTCTTCGGACGAAACCTGGGAATACCGGGGTTCACAGCCGATGTCGTTTCGGTCCTGACGGAAAAACTGACCTCCATGACCTAGGAAGGCACTCTGTTCGGAAAATCAAACTGGATCTGGCTTGGAGATTGGTCGGGCGAAGACCCTGTTCACCTGTTTGATTCCAGCGAAGGGTGATATTGCCAAGACGAAGAAAAGCCGAATTTCGGTGCTTGACACCCGAAATTCGGCTTTTCTTCTGAAATCTTCCATTCCGCTGATTTCGCACATGCAAGCCTGTATGGACGAAACCGCCATTTTTAGTACCATTCATTCTGATGTTTCGAGTTACTCGGCAGGTGTAATAATCCCGGAAATCTGCAGGTGGCCTGCCACGTCATCCTGCGGATTCACAACAACCAGAAACTCATTGCCAATCCCATCCGTGTATACATATGCTTCAACGCCCGTTCCGATATCAACCGGTTCAAACCGGTTCTCCTTCAGTTTGGCACGGTAAGCTTCAAGGTCGGCATCGGCAACCTCGGAGTAATCGACAGTCACGAGGCCGTCCTTGTTCATGGTGGCTGAATTTGCCATGTATCCGTCAAGCGCAGGAATGCCTTCAAGTTCCGCAGGCCAGTTCGTGATCATTTCCTTGTCATTCGCAGCAGTCGGAGTAATCATCAGGATCAGCTTCATGTCTGAAGCTTCGCGATTCCAACCAACGGCATAACTGAGCTCGGAGGTGATCTTCGTGTAGTTGTTGCCTTCCGTCCCTTCCGCGGTGAACCCATTCGCTTCAAGCAGGGTCACGTAAGCCGCGATTTCCTCATCGGTCACGTCGCTGAACTGCATGGAGCCGGTGTAGTCATCCACAGCGGTCAGGTCCGTGATGGCACTGGCCGTGTAAGCGGGAATCTCTGCAAACTTCTCCGGCCACGGAACGATTTCGGCACTTGATTCGGGGATGACCACTTCGCTCTCGACAGCGGCGCTTGAAGTTTCAGGGCTTGCGGCTGCATCAACTTCGGGTGCACTGCCACAACCACCGAGGCCTAGAATCATGAGTAATACCAGCATGACGTACAGAACATTCTTCAATGGAAACCTCTTTCTTCTTGTTGCATTCGATTCTCCAGTTTGAAATCCACATGTTGCTTGAGGCAGACCCAGTATAGTATGAGCCGAAGCGATCACGCAACACCAAAAAATGGAGACCATACACTTGAATCACGGACCATGTCATTCTGACAGAGCGGTAGTCAGGCAGGCCGGTAGTCAGGCAGGTCTGTAATCAGGCAGGCCGGTAGTCAGGCAGGCCTGTAATCAGGCAGGCCGATAGTCAGGCAGGCCGGTTGTCAAACGGGCCGGTTTGCGCATCCTTCCGGCAGGGCATATAATGAGGGCGGTTTCAATTTGTTCGCCGCCGCATGCAGGACATACCACAGAGGAGGCCCCCATGCTTTGGTTTTTGTTGATTCTGGCCGTTGTCGCCGTGCTGGCCGTCATGTCCTACAACAACCTCATTCGTCTCAGAACCGGTTTGGATGAGGCATGGTTCTCAATGGACGTCTTTCTGAAGAAGCGCTATGACCTGATTCCGAATCTTGTCGAGACCGTCAAGGGGTATGCGCTGCATGAATCCACGGTGCTCGAGCGGCTGGTGAACGCCCGTCAGACCGCGGTTTCGGCAAAGAGCCATGAAGCGGTTGTCGAAGGAAATCGTGCCGTCACCGGCGGCATCAGGGACTTGCTGGCTGTGGCGGAGGCCTATCCGGAGTTGAAGGCGGACGGACGATTTGGAGCCCTGCAGCAGGCCTTGAGCGAGATTGAGGGAGAAATCGCGAACGCCCGTCTGTATTACAACGGAACCTGCCGAAAGTTCAACGAAGGCATCCGCACCTTCCCGGCCATGCTGCTGGCCAGTGTGCTCCGGTATTCGGATAGTCCCTATTGGAACGCGGAAGAAAACGAACGAGGACCTGTCGAGGTCAAGTTTTGATGAGAACACCTTTGAGGCACCTGCTGCCATTTCTCATTCTGTTGCCGGTTTTTGGCATTCTGCTCATGATGACCGCCTTGCCGGTTTCTGCGGATGAATTCTACGAAATTCTTGATTGCGATGTGCGAATGACGGTTGGGTCCGACAATGTCTATGACATCACGGAAACCTACACGGTCCGGTTCAAGGAACCGCGGCACGGCATCTACCGAGACATCGCCGTGCGTCAGTACGGGTATGTCCACGGCATCACCGGTGTCTCGGTTGATCATCCCGAAAACGGGACTTCCTATGATGTTTCCCGGTCCCGGGAGGGCGACTATGTTTCCCTGCGCATCGGCGACAAGGATAAGACCGTGGAAGGAGACGTCCGGTACCGTATCCGGTATCGCTATGACGCTTCGGATGACAGGAATCGCACAAGGGATGAAGTGAACTTCAACATTGTCGGTTCGGAGTGGGACGCGACAATCGGTAAAGTAACGATGCGGGTCGATATGCCCGAACCTTTCGACCCATCCGGCGCCACCTTTGTTTCAGGTTCCTTCGGCAGCACGGTTGAAGCCAATGTGTCCTGGCGTGCGGAGGGCAATTCCCTACTGGCTGAAACAAACGGCCCCCTTGTGGAACGGGAAGGCGTCACCTTGATGCTGCCGCTGCCGGAAGGATATTTTACAGAGGTCTCCAGCCTGACAAGGCTGCCATACGTACTGCTGCTCCTGTTTCTGACGGCAGCCGTGCTCGCTCTTGCCATCTTCGTCCGATTCAAGTACTCGAACATACACCGCATCATACCGGTGCTTTCTTTCCAACCACCGGAAGGGTTGAACCCTGCGGAAACCGCATATGTCTTCGACAATGAAGCCGTGACCGACACGGAAACGGCAACCCTCATTCTGCATTGGGCGGCCAGGGGTCATGTCCGGATTACCGAGGATGAGCGCAGTGAAAGCGACACCTCGGGCAAGATGACCTTTCAAAGGCTCTCCGACCTCCCGACCGAAGCACCGGATTATGAACGGACGCTGTTCAAGCATTTTTTCAAGTGCGGAGATGGCGAAACCGTCACGACAGACCGGCTCGAAAACCGCTTCCATACGTACCTGTCCGCCGCCACCGCCAAAATCCCGAACCGGTTCAGGAAAGAACATGAAATCCTCGTCAACAGTTTCCAGTCCCGTACGGCTTGGAGCATTGCCGGACTCACCCTGTTTGAGATGCTGTTTCTCTCTTTTCTCGCGAATGGTGCATTTGGGGGTGGCATGTTCTTCGTAGCCATGCTGTTTTCAGGGCTGGCTGTTTTGTCACTTCTGGGCGTCACGCTTGGCATCGGAGGACTAGTCGGATTCCGCGCGACGACCGGTCGCAGAATTGGTGCCGTGGTTCTGGCTGCAGGGTGGTTCGTCTTCCTGTTTCTGCCTCTCGTCGCAGGTCTCGGCGAGACGGTCGGGTGGGAATTCATGGGTGATTATGCGCCCCTTGTCGTCCTTCCTCTCCTGTATGGCGTGGCGGTTCGTTCCTTCTCCCTGACCAAGGTGTATACACCCTATGCCATCGATTTGGTCAGCCGCATCCGCGGATTCCGCGAATTCATTGCAACGGCGAAGAGCGACCGCCTTGAAATGCTCTTCCAGCAGACGCCGGCAATGTTTTATGACATCCTGCCTTATGCGGTTGTCTTTGGTCTGACCCGTATCTGGGAGAAGCACCTCGACGCCATAGCGGTTCCTCCACCAAGCTGGTATGCCTCCCCCTATGGGTTCTCCAGCCCGCATTTCCTGCACGCCATGCATTCGACGATGAATTATGCGGCTTCCACGCCTTCGAGTTCTTCTTCGGGCGGTGGCGGCGGTGGTTCCGTCGGCGGTGGCGGTGGTGGCGGTGGCGGCGGGTCCTGGTGAGGTGACCAGCTTGATCGCGACGCTGGACCGCAAGGTGGTCGGTGATCCTATTGTGATGCAGCAGCGGCATCTTGCTGGCTCTTTCGACCCATAATATATTTCTGGCCCGGTGCCTGCACATGAAGGCGTTCCGGTGACCGGAGGCGCAGCCGTGCCTGTTCGGGATCCGCGTTGCACCAGTTATGGTCGGGGCCGTTGAACGTCCCGAAGTGATACGCGATCAGTTCAGCGGTTTCGTGGACGTTGGCCAGACCGATCGCGCAATCCAGGCCGAAATGCCAGACATTGTCGCTGAAATCGATGAACATCAGGTCAATGTCCTTCTGTTCGAGATGCTCATTCATGAGAAGGGAATCCCCAGGGACCCAAATGATGCCCTCCGGTGTCGAGATGCGAAATCCGCAGCAATCCTCCGGACCGTAATAATCGGTGAAGTCGGGTGACGAAAGCTGATGAGGGTGAAAAGCTGGTGTGACTGTGATTTCCATACAACCAATCCGGAAGGTGTCTCCGGGTTTGTGTGCAAAGCCCTGCCCATCCCGCAATCCCATGGTTTTGAGTTCCAGGATGATCCCGGCGGGTGCATGAAACGGAGAACCGCCCTGTATCAGAACAGCTGCCGTGACAGGTCCGAGATGATCGTTGTCTGCGTGGGTGTAGAGGACGCCGTCCACTTTCCCGACCTCGTCGGCGAGGATGGGGGGTGCAGTCAGCAACATTTCGGATGTTTCCCCGATGGCCGGGTCATCTGAAATGACAGACAGCAAAGGATCTATCAGAATATTTGTACCATGACAATTGATGAGGACGCCGGCCGCACTCAAC
>JAIFNI010000121.1 GCA_020047785.1 Clostridia bacterium | reverse complement strand
TACCAGGGAGACCTCATGGCTGCCTTCCTCACCACCCTGAATGAGCTGGAAGGCGCGTATGCGCTGGGCGTCATGTGTGTGGACCTTCCGGATGAATTTCTGGCCGCCCGCAAGGACAGCCCGCTGATTGTCGGACTTGGATCCGGAGAGAACTTCATCGCCTCCGATATCCCCGCCATTATGGCTTATACACGGGAAATCCTCATCATCGAGGACCAGGAAGTGGTTCGCGTCACCCGGGAAAAGGTGGAGCTCTTCAACTTGCTCGGAGAACCGGTTGAACGGGATGCCTTCCATGTGGACTGGGACGTGGAATCGGCGGAAAAAGGCGGCTATGAGCATTTCATGATGAAGGAAATGTGCGAGGAGCCGCAGACGGTTCGCGCGACGATCAGCCCGCGCATCCACAACGGCAGAATTGTCACGGAACTGGACGCGATCTCCTCGGATTTTCTCAACCATCTGGAAAAAATCCACATCATTGCCTGCGGCACCGCCTATCATGCCGGCATGGTCGGAAAGTACGCCATCGAGCGGATTGCGCGCATCCCGGTCGAAATCGAGGTGGCATCTGAATTCCGGTATCGGGATCCCATCGTGACGGACAAGCAGCTTGCCATCGTGGTCAGCCAGTCGGGCGAAACCCTGGATACGCTCATGGCGTTGCGGGAAGCGAAGCGCAAGGGCGCCAGGGTGCTGGCCATCGTCAATGTCGTCGGCAGTTCCATCGCGCGCGAAGCCGACGCGGTGCTGTATACCTGGGCCGGTCCTGAAATTGCCGTCGCCTCCACGAAAGCCTACAACACGCAGTTGGCGGCCTTGTACCTCGTTGCCTGCGATTTTGCGCACCGGCTCGGACGGCTGTCCGATGCGGGCATGACGCAGGCGGCCGCCACGCTGAACGGCATGCCGCAGCTGCTGGAATCTGTCGTCGGTCGGAAGGAGATCATCCAGCGGTTCGCCGCCGAGCATTTCAATGCCCAAAGTGTCTTCTACATCGGCCGGGGACTCGATTACGCGCTCAGCATGGAGGGCTCCCTAAAGCTGAAGGAAATCTCCTATATCCACTCCGAAGCATACGCGGGCGGTGAACTGAAGCATGGGACGATTGCGCTCATCGAGAAGGGAACCCTCGTCATCTGCCCGGTGACCCAGGAAGCGCTGCTGGACAAGATGATCAGCAATATCCGGGAAGTGAAGGCGCGGGGCGCGGTTGTAATGGCCGTGACCATGGAGCACATGGCGGATGCCGTGGCGCAGGTGGCGGACACCGTCATTACAATTCCGGATGTGGATCCGGACTTTGCACCGATTATTGCGGTCACACCCCTGCAGCTGTTTGCCTATTATGTTTCCGTCATGCGCGGCAATGACGTGGATAAGCCACGTAATCTAGCCAAAAGCGTCACGGTGGAATGAGCCGATCATGCATCGAACAGCGAGCGGATTTCTTCCATCGACAAGGCGTCCAGGAAGGTGCCGCCCGGCTTGACAATCTGCCCGATGAGATTCCGTTTCCGTTCCTGCAGCTGCAGGATGGACTCTTCGATGGTACCGCGCGTGACCAGACGGATGACCTGCACCGTCTGCGTCTGGCCGATGCGGTGAGCCCGGTCCGTCGCCTGGTCTTCCGCGGCCGGATTCCACCAGGGGTCGTAGTGAATGACCGTATCGGCGCCTGTCAGATTGAGTCCTGTTCCGCCAGCCTTCAGGGATATCAGAAACACTTTTCCTTCTCCCGCGTTGAAGGCATTCACCAAAGGCAGGCGTTTGTCCATGTGGGTCCGGCCGTCCAGCCGCAATCTGGGGATTTTCCGTTCCTCCAGAATGGCATCGATCCGATCGAGCATGGAAGTGAACTGGGAGAACAGCAGGATGCGATGTCCCGCTTCGAGTGCTTCATCCAGCACTTCCAGCAGTTGCTCGAGCTTGCCGCTTCCGGCACCACAGCCCGGCTCCACGAGTTCCGGATCGCAGCAGATCTGGCGGAGCCGGGTGAGGAGTGCGAAGATTCGGACCCGGTTCTGACCGGCATTTTCTTTTCCGGATGTGTCCTCGAAGGATTTTCGGGCTTTCTTCAGGAATGCGAGGTACATCCGCTTCTGTTCCCTTGTCATGCCGCACAGCGAGAGGGTTTCAATCTTTTCGGGCAGCTCCTGCAGGACATCGGATTTCAGGCGGCGCAGAATGAAGGGACGAACCAGTCGCGCCAGGGACTGGAGGATGGCCGTATCCCCGTTCTTCTGGATGGGAAGTTCATACCGCAGCTGGAATTGCCTGTGCGAATGGAGGCATCCGGGCATCAGAAAGTCAAATACGGACCAAAGTTCGGTCAGGGTGTTCTCCATGGGGGTGCCTGTGACGGCAAACCGGTGGGAGGCACGAATCTGTTTGACGGAACGGGCGTTGGCGGTTTCCGGGTTCTTGATGTGCTGCGCCTCGTCCAGGATGCAGGCGGAAAAAGAAAGTTGGCGCAAATCACCAATATCGCGACGGATGAGCGGGTACGAGGTGATCACCGCATTTGTTTCCGACACTTGTTTCATGAGTTCTACCCGCTCGGTCTTGGGACCATCCAGAACAAGCACCCGGAGTTCCGGCGCAAATTTCAGAAATTCCGCTTTCCAGTTCAGCAGCAGGGAAGATGGGGCCACAATCAGGGCGGGCATGCCAGCCAATCCCGGCATCTTTCCGAGTGTTCCCAGCAGGGCGATCACCTGAACGGTTTTTCCCAGACCCATGTCGTCCGCAAGAATGCCTCCGAAACCAAAATGGACGAGGGATGACAGCCAGCGCCACCCGGTTTTCTGGTAATCCCGCAGGGTGTTTTCCAAAAAGACGGACAAGCCCGGCGGTTCCTGTTCCGACTGTCCGGGATGGGACAACTGGTCCATCAGGACCTGCAGGGTCGAATCCAGCCGAATGCGGTCCGTGCCGGCACCTTCTCCGAGATGGGCCAGCGCCGGCAGGCGGTAGGAAGGAATGTCGAACAGAATGCCGCTTTCGTCTGACCGATCGGCATTTTCACGGATAGCCGGATCATCCAGCAGACCGCCTAATGCCGACAGGCCTTCTTCTTCCAAAATCAGGAACACGCCGGTGTGGGTCCGGTAGTATCTGGCACCCCGGCGAAGTGAAGCCAGAAGGTGCGGCAATTCGGCCCTCGTCAGCAAGGGATGCGCGGAATCCTCCCCGATGCGGAGGAGTCCGCGCATCCAGCCGGCCGCGGAGCCTGGTCCTATGGTGAAGGTTATCGGTGCCGGCTGGACAGCCATTTGTTTCCTGAATGCTTTGCTTTCCCGGACAACTGCTTCCGAGTGGAGAAGCGGCAGGATGTCATGCAGGAAATTGTACTGGGCCTCATCTCCCTGAAGCGCGAGAAAACTGTCTACAGGCAGGAAGCCGGCCTGCCGAAAGCGCGCAAGCATGCGGCTTTCCCCGGTTTTGTCACGGGCGGGGGAAAGGCTGGCGGCATCTGTGAGGCAAAGCGGATCCGTCTCCCAGTCTCCATATCGGAACCGGATGCCCGCCGTGAGGCTGCGTCCGGAAACATCCAATGCAACCTGCGTTTCAAGGGGGGCTGGATTTGCAAGCAAAGCGGCTTCCGGCGCAAAGGTCACAGGGTAGTGCCTGCGGATCTCGGACACCTGGTCCGCCACGAAGTGGGAGGCTTCCTGCATGGTGAGGGACAGAACCTGTCGGCGGGCTTTGTTCATGGCATCCAGCACCGGACCGACAGGTCGGACCGTTTCCGGTTGCGGAACAAAAAAACGATTGCCCATCCGGAAGGTGCCATGCTCCTCGTCAAGCATCATCAACGGCTCCTCCGTCAGCAGATGCAGATGCAGCTGTGCATCGAGATGAAAGGCAATCGGCAGCTCCGTCTCCACCTGTCCGATCCGAAGCAGCTGTCGACGCGTGACATCGGTCCATTCCGCAGTTCCTGTGGCGGATGCAAGCGTCAGAAAGACGGCGAGTTCATGGCTGGACAGCCTGACGGCACGCAGGTCGCTGAAAATTGCATGGGCACGCTGCGGACGGATGGCGCCGTTTCTGCCGGAGAGCCAGTCCAGAAGCCGCTGAGAGGAAGTTCCGAGTCTGGTGCGATCCAATCCTCCCGCTTCCGTGGCTGTCGGGTCCGCGGGCATGCCGATGCCCATACGCCATCCGGATAGAAAAGCGGATACGTCAAGAATCGGCCGAAGAGGTCCGATGCCCAGTTCCAACTCGACGGCGAACGGCATGGCTGGATTCGGCGGCAGAATGAGGAGCGTGCGGAGATGGAGAGGCCCGGTCTGAAGTGTGCCGGCAAGATGCCCCGGATAGGCATCCCGCGCACGCTGCCGTTCCCTGGCCTCCAGCAGCAGGGTGACCTGGTGGCGGCACAGCCCGCTCCCCGCACTTTCCTTGCACGTGCAGGATCGGGCTGCCGGCATGCCTGCCGCATCCAGTGTGATGCGGGTGTGTTCCGTCCGCTGGTCGCGGATATCCGCTTCGAGCAGGAGACCGTCCTCCGCCCAGTGAAAGCGCAGCAAAGCCTTCCCGTCGTGCAGGGTTCTGCCTCGGGCATAGGCGGTGTCATTTCCTGCGAGTTCATGGATGCGGCTGCGATCGAGTTTGAACATGAGTCCTCCGGATGATTCATGCTTTTTGAGGGAAAACGGGTCCATATCTTTTCATGATACCATCCGGAGCCGGATTTGTGTCAACCATCTGCGATTCACATCGAAAAACCACCGTCCCGCTGCACACAGGGAACGGATGAACACCGGAATACGGCGGAGAAAACAATTCGGAGATCGTGCGGCGTATTTGCCGGCTCATCACGGTTGACGCTTCCTGACGCAATCTTTATACTGAGGTTGGATGATGTTGCCTTGCATGCAGTTACATGGAGATGCAGGCATATTTGCGGGCGCGGTTTCCTTTGCGTTTGCTTGGGTATTTCCAGTCGGAAATCAGATGGGGGTTGCATGCTGTATCCATTGAAATTCATACCGGCCGTCAAGGACTATCTATGGGGCGGCCGTGGTCTGGAAAAAATAGGAAAGACGCTGCCTGCCGGCATCGTGGCGGAGAGTTGGGAAATCTCCGGTCATCCGGATGGTCCGGGCATTGTGGCGGATGGTCCGTTCATCGGGCGCACACTGCCGGAACTCGTTCAGGAACTGGGTCGTGATCTGATTGGGCATGCACTGCCGGAGTCAGCACTGTTCACCTTCCCGCTGCTGGTGAAGTTCATCGACGCGAACGATCGCCTCTCCGTCCAGGTGCATCCCGATGATGCGTATGCCCATGCCAATGAGAACGGCAGCCTCGGGAAAACGGAAATGTGGGTGGTCCTTGCGGCCGAGCCTGGCGCAAAACTTGTCTACGGATTGAAGCCCGGCATTACGAAGGCGCAATTCGCATCCGCTGTGGAAACCGGTGACATCTCATCCTGCCTCCACGAAGTGACGGCCGTGAAAGGCGATGTCTTCGACATTCCCGCCGGCCTGGTTCATGCCATCGGCGCAGGTCTCATCATCGCGGAAATTCAACAGAGTTCAAACACCACCTACCGTGTGTTCGATTATGACCGGACCGATGCGGCAGGGAACAAGCGGCCGCTTCATATCGCGAAGGCGCTCGATGTCATCGACTTTTCGCTTCCGTCCGGATCAGGCGGTACCGGCATCCCCTCCGACAACGGAAAAGGAGCCAGGCAGACTTCTCTGGTTGAAAACAGGTATTTCGTCGTGGAGCGCTGCGATGTCAACGGAATGCTCTTCGGGGAGAATGATGGAAGCCGGTTTGTCCTGCTGATCATGACCGAAGGCAGTGCGACGATTTCCTATCCGGATGGGGAACGCAAGGTCCGGATGGGAGAGTCCCTCCTGCTGCCGGCAGCCCTTGGCTCCTACAGGATGGATGGGATTTTTACGGCCCTGCGAGCCTGGGTTCCGTGAACCAGAATAAATGAGATGGGTGACACATGAGGAAGATATATCTGTTATTGGCCCAGTCAGATACATTCATTTCCGAGGCGATTCGATTCGTGACCCGGGATCCATACAATCATGCAGCCATCGGCGTGGATGATTCCCTCACTTATTTCTGGACTTTCGGCCGCAAACTGCGGTTTTTTCCGGTTGTCGGCGGGTTCATCAGGGAAAAACTGAAGGAAGGCCTGTATCGGCACCATCCGAAGACACGCTGCATCATTTTTTCCCTGAATGTGACCGATGAGGAATATGAAAGGGTCAATGCCACAATCCGTCACTACCTGCACCACAGGAAAGAATACGGATACAATCATGCTGCTCTGTTCGGCGGACTGATAGACAAACCGTATTATTTCAAGAAAAAGCATACCTGTTCGGAATTTGTCGCCACCGTGATTCATCAGAGCGGTATCTATCAGTTCGAGAAACCGCTTCCCTTGACCAGGGCGGATGATCTGCGGGTGATTCCGGGTCTCGAAACCATTTTTGAGGGACTGATGTCCGATTTCAACCCCGGGGAGGTCGCCGATTGATGCACGAAAGACTGCATCGGAAAGGAGCTTGCCGCATGCATGCGAATATCAGTGCCAGGCCTTTCGCGAACGGAAGCATCGGAATGAAGCATGCAGGACGCGGCACATCCGAATGCGCTGCATCGGGAACCACATCACCCGGAATGATTTGGAAGGGCATGCGCCGTCATGCGGTGCTGTTCGGTCTGATCCTGCTGCTTTGTTCTCTTTCCGCCTGTGGCATCACCTCTCCGGCAGCTAAAGTTGCGGATGGTTTTTTTGATGCCGTCAGCACGGAAGATGCGGAACAGTGGAAGAAACTGCTCGATCCCGACACCCGGGAGCAATTCGAGGCCGCCATGGGGGATTCGGAGCTGACATCCTATCTGCGGGATGCGAACAAGTCCCTTACCGACCAATATGGTACTTCCTGGCGAGGCAAAGTTCGAATTCTATCGTCATCACCCGTACCTGCTTCCGACGGGCCTGCCGGGAAGGCATGGCTCGTTACGGTGTCCATTGATGGGGACGCGGGTGGGAAACAGGATATTCCCGTATACGAACTGGATGGACAGTATTGGCTGGATTTGTCAACCATGGATATGACCGGCACTGCCAATTGATCGGTTCGGATGATCGGTTCGGCCGGATGACCGGTTCGTCCGGATGACCGGATCGGATGACCGGCCAAATGATCGGTTCGGCCGGATGACCGGATCGGATGACCGACTCGGCCGAATGGTCGCACGGATGACCGGATCGGATGACCGACTCGGCCGAATGGTCGCACACATGACCGGCTGAACGCAAATGCCTGCTTGATGCGTGAAAATGGAAATGACCCCGCCAAGGCGGGTTCTGGGGGAGGATGCAAGATGGCCAGGAAGCAAGATCCCAACCTGTACTGGAAGGACCGGAAACGAATACTCGGAATGCCCATCACGTTCACCAAGTACAGCATCCGGGAAAACCGCCTGTTCTATTCAAAGGGGCTGTTCAATACGACCGAGCAGGAGCTCCTGCTTTATCGGATTCTGGATGTCCAGCTGGCGCGCACGTTCGGAGAAAAAATCTTTGGTGTGGGTTCCATCACGCTCTTCACAGCCGACAAGACCAATCCAGAACTCAAGCTGATACATATTGCGAAGCCGAAGCTTGTCCGGGATCTGATCAGCAAGATGGTGGAAAGCGAACGGTCCAGACTCAACATCCGCGGCAAGGAAATGTATGGCGTATCGGACCAGGATGCCGGCGGCCTCAACGATATGAACGGAGACGGCATTCCGGACTGATCCGGCACCATCGCAATATCGGCCTGCAGATCCGCTGGGTGGGCTTGATCGCTGAGCGGGAATGAAAGCTGAACGGGTATGCAAGCTGAGCGGGAATGCAAGCTGAGCGGGCTTGCTCCCTGAGCGGGAATGCAAGCTCCAGAAAAGCAAGGGGGAAGAAACATGGGTATCGGTCTATACGGGCGTTCCGCTGTGGCGGGGTCGCCCGTGCATGCGTTTGTGGGAACAGAATCACAATTGCCGGAGAACCCGGTCTTTCATCTGCGGACGGACCGCACCAGCTATGTCATGG
>JAIFNI010000247.1 GCA_020047785.1 Clostridia bacterium | reverse complement strand
TACAAACGCATACTTATTTTATTTTACCGCAGAACACACCCCTGTGCAAGATAGCCATGTGAATCCTGCACAACCCGTACTATCGGGACGCACTTATGTCGCCCAGCATGTTTGGATTGTGAGGCCATGAATTTTAGGAATTCTTTAGACTTTCTTTGAGGGGGCTTTACATCCGACCGATAGAATGAAAGGGTCGGCAGTGGATGCCGAATCAAAAATATTGAAGGAGTGTGTCAGAATGAAAAACAAGAAAGCATGGATCATCGGCACGGCCATGGGCCTGAGCACCTTGATGCTCGCAACCGTGGCCTTCGCCGGCACCGGTGCCACAACAGGATATGATGCCCTGAAGGCACTGATGATCAACCACAGGACCGTCGAGGCAAAGAACGCAACCCTGGATCTGTCCGTTTCCGTCACCGAGGAAGGCCGGTCCGTCCTGGACCTGCAGACCACGATGAAAACAGCCTCCGAAGCGCAGAACATGAGCGGAACCGTCACCCTCAAGGGCACAGGGGTGGATCGGGCGATGACAATGTACCATACCGGCACTACCGCTTATATGAATGTATCCGGCAGCGACACCTGGTTCCGGATGGATGAAGCAGCCGATGACATGCAAGCCCGCAGGGGACCTCATGCCGGCATGCGTTCCGGAATGAACGCCGACATGCAGGACGGCATGCACGGCGACATGGCTTCAAACCCCGATGCCGCGAAATTCGGCGAAGCTTTCCTGGACACGGCCATGGGGGACCTCAAGAATTCCGTGATCATGACGGAAAGTGGTTCCGGCAGGACCTTCTCCCTGAAAATCGACCAGTCCAACATGCCCGAACTCATGAAAGCCGCTTTGGCTCTCGGTGCAAGCCGGCAGCAGAACGGTCCTGACGGTTCGGCCTGCTTCCCGGAAGACAAATTGGCGGAACTCGGCAATCCGGCCGCAGAAGCACAGCTCAAGGCCCTCCTTCCGGAAATGCAGGCCTTGAAGGCTGCCATTGACCTGAAGGACAACGTAACGGTTCAATCCATCGACTTCTCTTTCACCGTTGATGCGGACAATCAGCCAGTCTCCGGTAAAACGACCGTCATCGTCAGCGGAAATGCGGCAGACGGAACCGCCCACACCTACACAGCCGACATGTCCATGAAGCTCAGCGCCATCGGCACCACGGTACCCGACACGTTCAACCCCGAAGGGAAGGATGTCCAGGTCGTGCAGCGCCCCGAGCGGGACTACGCGGAATAATCAGGCACAACCGGTGCCGGGTGGAGGGTCATCCATCAGGCGGACCCTCCACCCGGTCATCCGTCCAAGAAGGGGGAACACATGGAACCCATCCTCGAACTGCAGAACCTCTCGAAAACCTATTCCAATGGCCGCGGGATGCATGGTACCACTTTCATCATGAAGCCGGGTGATGTCACCGGACTTCTCGGAGCCAACGGTGCCGGAAAAAGCACGGTCATGAAGCTTATTTCCGGCCTTCTTGCCCCAGACGGCGGTACGCTCCTGCACCGCGGCAAAGGAACAACCGAAAGCATACGTCCTCTCCTGCGTGATGTCGGCTTCATGGTGGAGCAACCGGAAGCCTTCGGATATCTGACCGCCATGGAAAATCTCGCGCAGAAGGCGCGATTCTACCGGAACGGGATGGCCTCGGCCGAACTGGCGCTGCAGCAGGTCGGTCTCGCGAACCATCGCCATGAAAAGGTGAAAACTTTTTCCATGGGCATGAAACAACGGCTCGGTCTCGCCTTCGCCCTCACCGGAGATCCGTCCCTGCTTGTACTCGACGAACCGACGAACGGCATGGACATCGAAGGCCGAACAGACTTCCGGGAATTGCTTCTGGCACTCCGGGACAATCGGGGGCTGGCAATTCTGCTGTCCACCCATCTTGTTTCGGAACTTGAACAACTGGCAGACGGGGTGGTGGTGCTTCATGAAGGTCGTCAGATCGCCACATCCGGCATGCAGCAGATTCTGCAGGGTGGAAACAGCCTGGAGCAATGGTATCTGGACCTGGTCCGGGGAAGCCGGAAAAACGTGGAGGTGGCCTGATGGATGCAAAAAAAGTGGAAGCCGTGTCTGCCATACAGCTTGAAGCAGGAAGAAGGCCTTTTACCGGCAGAATGGATGAAACTGATAATATATCGGTCCTTGGTGTGATGGTCCGGAACGAATGGATCAAACAGGGTACTCGTCGGAAAATCTGGATTTTCGGCATCCTCAGTGCCCTGCTTCCTGTCGCACTCGCCGTGCTGCAAGGCGTGCTTCTCCCCGGTCAGGCCATTTTGGCCCGCGAAGATCTATTTCTCACCTGTCTTCGCCTCATTACGCCGCTGGTGCTTCCGCTGATGGCGGCCACCCTCGCGCTGGACGCCTTCACCGATGAAATCGGTAAAGGTTCGATTCGGTCCACCCTCTTCCTGCCAGCAGGCAGAGCGACCGTTTACTGGGCCAAGGCCCTTTCCATTCTGGCAGGTTCAGCTTTCGCGACCGGCACCATGTGGCTTTCTTCCGTTCTTTCCGGCCTCTTTCTGCCAGGACGGGATTCCTGGCTTGTCTGGCTCGGAACCGGACTTGCTGCAACCGCCGCATCCCTGCTTCCGACTACGTTTATCATCGCCACAGTCATGGTGCTTGCGCAATTCATGAAAAGTGCCGGCGGGATTCTGGTCAGTCTGGTCATCGGTTCCCTCGGGCTCAATCTGCTGTCCTTTCTGGTGAAAGACCTCGCGCCTGTCCTTCCGGTGACCTGGCTGGGATACGGCGCATCCGCCATGACGCTTCCGCCTGCGGGACTCCTGGCAGCTTTTGCGGTTCTGGCCGCCTGGACTACCTTGTTCGGCATGGCGGGCTGGCTGCGCTTCGAAAGGCGTGGGTTCTGAATGTTGATCCGGGTGATGCAACTCACCTGAACGGGCCGGTATGCAGGATCCCCATGGAATCCTGTGGTTCCCGGCCCCATGTTCTGATAAGATGAACACGTCGGAATCCCGATTCCGACCTCCTCATTCCAATATCCGCATTCCGAGGACCTCCTACCGGATACAGCGGGTGAAAGCGGCAGGTGCAAGGTGTCTCTGCGTTGGAAACTGGTCTTGTCCTATGTCATCATGGCCATTCTGCCCGTAGTCATCCTGGTCACGGCACTGGTCTTTGCCATTGCGCAGGTGACCGAGCAATCCCCCTTTTTCAAGGGGTTTGCAGGGGGATCCATCGCCGACCTGTTCCAGAACAGCGACTATCTGTCCCAGGTGGACAACAGGATGGATGAAACACCGGAAGAATTCCTGAAGCCAGAGACACTGAAAGTTCTTGATGAAGCACTGAAGCCCTTCCAAACCTCCCTGCTGGCAGTTGATGCCACAGGGGAGATTCTGTATGCGACGGAAGGCTTGGATGCGGTCTCCATCCTCTCGGCCATCTCGAAGAGTCCCGGCATGCGTGAATCGGTTGAAACGCATTATGGCACCTATCACATCATGGTTGCGCGCAAGCCCTATACGGTTCTGGATCGACCCTTGTCCGACGGGAAACTGGGAAATCTCTATCTGATGATGGATATGGGTCCCATCGGACAAGTGGCAGGCCAATACTTCAAAATCGTGGCGCGCATCACATTCAGTTCCCTGGCTCTCATCATCATCCTGCTGACTTTCCTCGTCTCGAGAAGCCTGCTCAAGTCGCTTCGTCAGCTCAGTGCCGGCGTACGCAGCATCTCGGAGGGCAATCTGGATTTCGAAATGAAGTCCAGAGGGCGGGATGAGGTGGCCGAGGTTGTCCGGGCATTCGAGCAGATGCGTATCCGGCTGAAGGCAAGCATTGACGGACAGCTGAAGATGGAGGAGAACCGACGCGAACTGGTGGCCAACATTTCACATGATTTGAAAACTCCGGTGACCTCCATCAAGGGATATGTGGAAGGCCTGATTGATGGCGTGGCGGACACACAGGAAAAAAAGGACCGCTACCTGAAGACCGTTCTCGACAAAACATTGGTCCTGGATCATATGATCGACGACCTGTTCCTTTTCTCCAAACTGGACCTCGGAAAATTGCCGTTCCACTTCGAAGTGGTTGATGCGAGGCAATTCTGGACGGATCTTGCCGCCGAAACCCGACTGGATCTGTCGGAACGGGGCTTTGCTGTTTCGTTCGACCTCTCCGTGCCGGAAGGCTTGCCGATTCGTCTGGACCGGCATATGATCCGCAGGGTCCAGCACAATCTTGCTGAAAATGCCGCGAAGTACAACAGCAAGCCGCAGAAAACCTTGCACCTTTCCGTCCGAAATGGTTTGAATGATTTGGAAATCACCCTGGAGGACAATGGAAACGGCATCCCGCCGGATGAGCTGGAACGCGTATTCGACAGATTCTACCGGGCTGACGCCGCACGCAATTCGGAAACGGGCGGCACCGGATTGGGCCTGCAGATCGCCCGGCAAATCATCGGGGACCATGGCGGAACCATACGGATAGAAAGCGAGATCAATCGCTTCACGCGGGTGATCTGGACATTGCCGCTGCAGATGCCGGGTCCCGGGACCTCATCAACCTGACCGCACAAATTCCTGCATGGCTGTTGAAAAAGTGGAAACCGGCAAGGAGGAACCATGGCGGCAAACATCCTGATTGTCGAAGATGATGTCAGCATCGCGGAACTGTTGCGGGACTACCTCGAAATCAACGGAATGACGACGGAAATGGCACATACAGGTCCTTCCGGACTACAGAAGGCTCTGGATGGCCATTTTGATCTGGTCCTGCTCGATATCATGCTGCCCGGCATGGATGGCTTCGAGGTGCTGCGGCACATTCGGGAAAATCAGGAGACTCCGGTGCTTCTTGTTTCCGCTCGTCGGGAAGACATAGACAAGATTCGGGGTCTCGGCCTCGGTGCGGATGACTACATCACGAAACCTTTCAGCCCCGGGGAACTTGTCGCACGCGTTCGTGCCCATCTCGCCCGTTTTCAACGCCTGACCGGAAACGGGGTCAAACGCGAGGGGATTCTTCATATGCGCGGATTGTCCGTAGACCCGGATGCACGGGCGGTTACCGTCGAAGGCAAGCCGGTTCAGCTCACCGTGAAGGAATACGAACTGCTTCTGTTCCTGCTCCGGAACCCGAACAAGGTTTTTTCAAAAGATGTGCTGTTTGACCGCATCTGGGGCATGGAAGCGTTCGGCGACGCCGCGACCGTCACCGTTCACATCGGGAAGCTTCGGGAGAAGATTGAATCAGACCCGAAAAATCCGCAGTACATCGAGACCGTGTGGGGTGCGGGGTATCGGTTCAGATGATTTCGAAAAACAATGGCCAAACTCGCCATTCTTTTCGGGAAAAGAGCAGGTAATTTTCTTCCGGCGCCTTAGGCTTGGAAGGAAATAACCTGCTCTATGAATTCCCGAAAACAATGGCCAAACTCGCCATTCTTTTCGGGAAAAGAGCAGGTAATTTTCTTCCGGCGCCTTAGCTTCGCAGGTCGCGCTTTCGATACACGAGGTAGGTGCCCGCAATCCCGCATATGGCCGTCCCGATGCACAATACGACGTAGCCGAATGGAATGGCGCCGTCGAACATGATTTCATAGGCATTGAAGTAACTGAAAGGCGAAAGAAAGGTGAGTCCTTCAAAATCCTGATTGATTTCGATCAGGATTTTCAAAAGAAATGTCCCGAGGATGATGCCTGTCCCGATGCCGGAAGCGCGTTCGGCATTTCTGGCAAAGGCACCGAGAAACAGCCCGATGCCAAGAAACAGAATCTGAACGGCACTGAGAATGGCCATCAACCGGAAGATGGGACCCGTCAGGGACACTCCCGTCAGATTGTATTGTCCGACCATCACTGCCGAGACAAGAAACGTGATCTGATTGAACAGGAAGATCATGATCAGGGCGGCTATAACTTTCGCCGTCACCGCCCGGCTGCGGCGGATCGGTTTGACCAGGAGGAAATCAGCGGTTTTGTCCCGTTCCTCCTTGGCAATGATGGAGGCACCGAGCATGGTGCTGTGAACCGACATCAGCAGCAGGAAGTATAGAAAGAAAATGCTGTAGAACACGCCGATCGATGTCAGATCCATCTCCGCATCCATCCCGAGGATGGCCTGCAATCCAGCCGGAAGCGAATCAAAAATCTCATTGACGGCTTCCCCTGTTTTCTGAAAGGCGCTGTATTTCATCAGGCCGGCAAATATGAGGAAAACCATGGTTCCGGCCCAAATCAGGAAGGACCGCAGATGGGCACGCAATTCACGCAGGACAATGTTCATGTCATAACCTCCCTCAAGGCAGGCGGATCAATGTTCCCGCCAGGACCTCCATCTGTCTCCGGGATCCCCATCAGGGACGCCCGGACCTCCATCAGGTCGCGTGGATGTCCTTCCGCCGGTACAGCCATGCGGCCAGCAGCGTCAGGACCAGAAAGACCACAATATCCGAAAGCAGATAGGACGTGTCATAACCATGGAGATGCAGGATGGATGCACCTTTGAAGTAGGAAAACGGGGTCAGGTATGTCAATGCCTTCTCCAGCAGCGATTGATTGATCAATTCGATGATGAAGAAAAAGAATACGACGCCCAAGGCTATCGGCATGACCTGCTTGAGGGTCTGGACAGCCGAGGCAATCACCTGACCCAGTCCGATGAAAAACAACTGGACCAGCAGGACGGAAAAGGATAAAAGCGCGAAAATACCGATGTCGTACGACTCGCGTACCAGAATGGGTATGAGCGCAAGACCGGCTGCAAAGAGAAGGAGGTTTTGCACGATGACGCACACCATCGCCGCGCTGAACTTTGCCAGGAAAACCTGATCGCGCCGGACCGGTTTGGACAGAAGAAAATCCGCTGTTTTCCTGCGTGACTCCTCGGAAAGCAGTGAAACACCGAGTTTCATCCCATACACCGCTCCGATCAGAACCAGATAACTGAAGATGAAGCTGAGATATCCTTCAATTTGGGACAGATCCACATTGGCAAACCCGAAAGCCGCACGGAATTCAGGCGGGAAGTTCTGAAGAAGTTCATCCAGCAAGGCTGCGTCTTCCCGGAATGTCATGAAAAAAGTCAGGAAAATCACAAGAATTGCTATCAGACTTGCCGTGTAATAGACCCAGGACCTCAAGGAACGCCAGAGTTCCATCCTGAAAATTTGCATTTGGATCCGCCTCCTTGTCCGATGATGATTCATGGCCGCGCATCAGGTCTTGGCCTGATGATGATTCCAGGGAAGGCATCAGGCATCAGCCCGATGATGATTCACCGCAAAACATCAGGCGTCAGCCTGGTAGTAATGCAGGAAAATTTCATCAAGGTCCGGCTCCTCGATCGTCAGATTCTGCAGAGACCGTGTTCCCAGCACCTGAACAAGATCGTTGACATTACCCTTGAAGAGGAATGTGACTTCCTGGTCGATCCGCTGACAATTCGTAACACCGGCCATTTTTGCAAAATCGGCCTGCAGATCGGTTTCCGCCGAGACGGCGATTTTTTTGTAGGCCGTGTTTCGCAGGGTGCGGATGTCCTCGATTTTCATGATTCGGCCTTCCTTGATGATGGCGACGCGGGAACAGAGTTTCTGAACCTCGGGCAGGATATGGGAGGACATCAGGATGGTGGCGCCCTTCCTGTTCTCCAGCTGGACAAGATCAAAAAACTTCTGCTGCATCAGTGGATCGAGTCCGCTGGTGGGTTCATCCAGGATGATGAGTTTCGGATTATGAAGCAGACCCTGAACAATGCCGACCTTCTTCTTGTTGCCGTAGCTGAGGTCATCGATCTTCCGGTTCAAGTCCAAATCCATGATGGTGGAAAGTTCTTCGATCCGCTTCATATCGACCTTCCCGTAAAAAGAGGCGGAATACTTGAGGAGATCGAGTACCTTCATGTTGTCATAATAAAAAACTTCCGATGGCAGGTAGCCGATGTGCCGGCGGATTTCATGGCCGAACCGAATGCAATCCTTGCCGAAGATCGTCGCACTGCCGCTGGTCGGATAGATGAGGGAAAGAAGTGTCCGGATGGTCGTGGACTTGCCGGCCCCGTTCGGGCCGATGAATCCGAAGATTTCGCCTTCCATCACATCAAAGCTGACATCAAGGATCCCGCGTGATTTTTTGCCGTAGTATTTGGTCAGGTTACGGATTTCGATGACATTGCTGGCGCTCATATTGCCTCCTTGTCAGAACCTGCGGATATTGTCGTCGTGCTTCTGTCTGGCCTCCCGTTCGATGCGGGCCTGGTTCACTTCGTCGAAGAAGCGGCGGCGATTGTGATGGACACGGCGTTTCAGATGCATGCCCTTGTAGAGGTCAGGGCCGAAGAACAACAGATAGTTGAGCAGGGAAACAATTGGCGCGACGGCCATCACCCACTGGCCGGCAAAAATGCTCTGCACGATGGTGAAGCCAACGAACGCCGCTTGCAGCCAGCCAAGCCACTTCACCTTGACAGGCAGGACAAAGAAAATCAGCAGTTCGTAATCCGGAAACAGGGTGGCGAATGCCAGAAACAAGGACAAGTTCAGGTAGGTGGCGGTAGTCGCGGGGAATCCGGGCATCACCAGACCGACTATCAATGCCCCGAGTGTGGTTCCCAGCACGCCGATGAAATAGAACAGGTTGAACCGGAAGGCGCCCCAGTTGCGTTCCAGTGCCGTACCGATGATGTAGAACAGATAGAGGGACAGTGCCGCCCAGAGCGGACTGAGTGTCTCCGGCAGAATGACATAAGTGAAAAGGCGCCAGATCTGCCCCTTGAACAGCATGGACGGAATGAGCGCCAAAGCATTGTACATGATCGCCCGAACCTCGGCGGTCATCACGAACATGACGGCAAATGTTGCCGCGTTGAGCACTACGAGATATTTGACGAGATTGTGTATGGCATATCGCCCGTATTTCCGTTCCAGCTTGTACATCCAGTTCATGAAGCGCCTCCTGATGCCTTTTTCGGTTTCCAGACAGTGCCTTTGTGATGGATTCCCGTGGTCACTGGCCACTTGTCATGAAAGCTTTCTTTGCCTGCCGGTTCAATTGCCGGTCACGGATCAATCTATCGGAATATACGCATTCAAGGCAATCCGGGCAACCCGATCCCCTTCGAATTCAAATGTGAAACTGTCCAGAGAGAGAATCCGTTCGCTTCCATCTCCAAAATCCCGATAAAACCAGTATGTCCAGCTCCGGTCCTCGAAATAGCCGATATCGGGATGACCGTATTTTTCAAGCGCTTCCCCGCGGGAATCCCCGACAGCAAGGCCCCGCGCCGTTTCGAGCGTACAGTTTCCCTCCAGGACAATATTGGCAATTCTTGCGTTGATGACACTGATGCGCATGCCATCCGATTCGAACGTGATGCCCCCGATCAGGTCCACATCCGCATACGCATCCGGGTCAAGACCGAACGTGTCCGTAAAGTCGTACAAAGAGGCGAACAGCACCGCCTGCCCCACACGCAGATCCTCGATTGCGACATTCCCGCCCTGATCAGCCGCAGCATACTTCGGCGCGCCACCCGTCTGGAGCAGTGTCCATTTCCCAAGACCAACATATCGGTATTCCTGCGTCACTTGTCCGAGATCAATGTATCGGCCAATCTGCGTTCCCGTCAAATCCGCCGCATTTCCCAGGAGAACCTGGAGAGAGTTGCGCAGTCGGAGCGTCAGTCCGTCATCGGTGACAACAGGCTTGCGGTTCATGCCGAACCGGAACTTGAACGTCTGCCCGGCTTCAAGCGCTTCGTAGAGCCGCTGCGGCATGAGGCAGTCGAACGAGAGTCCGACCGATTCCACGGAAAGCTTCACCCGGTCCGAAGTGCCCGCATCCATCTTCACAACAGCCTGTTCCGCCATCTGAAGCGGTTCCGGCGGCAGCATGCTGACAAGCTGCCTGTTCGCATACGCCAAAACGTCGCATTCCCACTCAGCCTGGGTATCGAGTAAGATGAGGCATTCCTTTTCCGCTCCATAGGCGGTCAGAAACGACAACATGGAAAACCCGCCGAACGGTCGAGTCATGCTCTCGCCCAGGGACTCTCCGGTGGCTTCGTCCATCACGACGACATGCCCCTCGCGCCGATTGGTCGGATCGGCTCCGATTCCTTCCATGGCGAACTGGTCCCGCAAATCCTCATAGGCACATATGCCCTCAAGGATGCCGTCACGATTCAAGTCAGCCTGGCTGTAAGAGGCTCCGTCCAGAAAGATGGTGCGGTCCCCCACCCGAAGCACACGCAGTTTCCCGGAAATGCTGTCATACTCCAGCACGAGATTCAGGGTGTTCCAGGAATATACGCTGTAAGCCTGGGAAACATTGTCATAGGTCTCATAATCGTCACCAAGCAAGGCAACGATTTCTTCCTTGTTCATGACCATCGTGCGAAGGACGCCGGGAAAGACTGAAAGCGCTTCCGTAGAGGCAGGAACCGGCTTCAGGCCTGCCTCAGGCTCCGGAACCGGCTTTTCGCCAATTGTTCCGTCAACCCCGCTTTCACCGCCCGGGTTCTCCGTTGCTTTGGGATCGGTATCTGCTGTACCAGGCGTCACATACCCCGGGTCAGGGGTCGGATTGACAGCCTCGGATTTTCCAGGCGGATCGGTTGCCTGTCCTTCGTCGTTTTTCACAGTACGGCCACACCCTGCGGAAAGAATCAGAACGGCAAGTAGCAGTCCGATGGTCATCCGACGGGGATTCGTACCCTGTTTGGCCTGGACCATTAGCACCTCCTGTCCGGAATCCGGTACCGGCTGGTCGTAGAGCCATGCGAGCACAGCCTTCCGGTACACCATGAAACCCTGATCCGGAAAGACCGGAGCACGGTGTGCCGCATTCCGGGTCTCGGAGCATACGCCTGATGTCACGACACGGTTCGATGAAGGACTGTCAGCCCCTGCATCGATCGTGTTCACCTGTTCCCATTATAACGGGTCCCGTCAGTTTTGCAAAATCGGCAGACCGAGCAGCAGCGGAGAGGGCGCTCCGAAGCAATGAATGTCCAGAATGTGCATGGCCCGCGTCAGCGCGACATACAGCAGCTTTTCGTCAATCAGGTTCTCCGTGTACCGTTCCGCGCCGGCATCCGCGAGGATGACCCCGTCGAATTCAAGTCCCTTCGAAAGATGCGCGGGCACCACCATCACCCCGCCGCCGTATTCCCCTTCCGCGCCGGTGATCAGACGAATCTCCGGAACATCCTTCACCAGCAGCTTATGGAGTTCACGGCATTCCTCCAGCGTTTTTCCGATGACCGCGAGGAGTTTCATGCCTCTGCCCTGCAATTCATGCAGCCGGTCCGCGATGACTTTGCAGATCGGCCTTCCCACCTTCTCCGGTCCATGCAGCTGCAGGATTACAGCCTCCCCGTGCCGGATGACCGGCTTCGCCTTCAAGACGCCCGGAATGTTCATGCGTTCCGCCACCAGATTCGCCGCATCCATGATTTCCACCGTGGTACGATAACTCTGCTCCAGGGTCAGCACCTCGCTGCGCCGATCCTGAAAGACCTGTTCCTGAATCTCCTGCCAGTTGGACAGGCTTCGGTAGGAATGGATGCCCTGGCAGAGATCGCCGAGGATGGTGAAAGAACTGTCCGGGATGATGCGCCGGATGACATCGAATTGAAAGGCGCTGAAATCCTGGGCTTCGTCAACCACGATATGACGGACGGGAATTTTCTCGTCAAGTCCATGAACCCGGTATCGAAGATGGATGAGCGGAGCCAGATCTTCAAGTTCGATCTTCTTTTCCGCCAGAACCTTCGCGGACCATTCGGCGACAAATGCTTCATCCTCGTTGGCCGCATGGTCCCCGAGCCAGTCGATGAAGCGCTTGTACCAATCGTACGCCTGCGGTTTCATGATGCCGGCGAGGTGGTCGGAAATCGTCTTTGTGACATCCTTCTGCAGATGATGATGCTTCTGATCCCGCTCATCATAGGCGGCAATGATCTGAAGCCGCTTGTCCGTGTCGGAGCCTTCACCCGCCTTGATTTTCTCGATGAGGCTCTGGCAATCCCGCTCCACCTTGGCGGCCAGCGCATTCCTGCGGCGTTTCGCAGCGGTGACCATGTGCTTCTTCAACTCTTCCAGGCGGTTCTTCACCGGCCACCGACGATATTCCACCGTAAAGAGCTTCACAAGTTCTGTCCGGCTCATCAGCACTTCGCCGAGGATCGAGAAATCCCGATCCGGCAGCATTTCACTTTCCATCTCATCCATGAAACGGTCCAGCAGAACCTTGTATCGGGTGGAGGCTTTCAATCGGGAAGCTTCAGCCAGACGGTTCGCCCAGACCGGATCCCTGTTCTCCGCCAGCACCATCAGCTTCTCGTTCGGATCACGCAGCTTGAAGCGCTTTCCGATGAGGTCCATGGCAAAATCCTCGAAGGTGGTCTGTCGGACACGGTCGACACCGAGTTCCGGGAGGATTTCCGAGATGTAGTTCAGGAAGAGCGTGTTCGGCGCAATGATCATGAATGCTTCCGGCTTGAACGTCTTCTCATGGGTATAGACCAGATACGCGATGCGATGCAGGGCAATGGTGGTTTTGCCCGACCCGGCCGCACCCTGTACGATGAGCGGTGTCCACATGTCGGCGCGGATGATCCGGTTCTGTTCCGCCTGGATGGTCGAGACAATGTCCTTCAGGCGGTTGTCCGCATTGGCGCCTAGGTAGGACTGCAGGAACGTGTCGTTCGTGGTGATGTCGATGTCGAAGAGATTCCGCATCTCGGCGTTCTCGATCGTATATTGGCGCTTGAGGGTCATCTGACCCTTCACATCGCCGCGGGGGGCCAGATAATGGGCGTCACCGAGTCGTTCTTCATAATACAGGGACGCCACGGGCGCGCGCCAGTCGATGATGACCGGTCGCATGTCGTCTTCCCGGATGAGGACCATTTTGCCGATGTAATACTGTTCCGCGCTTTTCGCGCCATCTTCCTGAAAATCGACACGGGCGAAGTACGGCTTGCGGGATGCCTCGTGCAGATTGCGCAGCTTGAGATCCAGCGACCCCTGGACCAGCAGGTTCACGGAAAGGTCGACATAGTCGATCGAAGAGTCCGGATCGCCGGTTTCCTTCAGCCGATTCACTTCACTGTCTATGCTGCGTTTGGTTTTTTCGGATTCCGTCAGGGATTGGGCAACGAGATCGAGGGTGTAGCTGAGATGGGCGAGTTCGGGTTCCCAATCGGGATGACGGCGGATGGCAGGCTGTTTCTGTTCTGCAGGCTGGTTCTGCTTTTCCGGCATATTTCCTCCTGGGGGTGGCGGCGCAGGCAGGGCGCGCGGCAGGTGGAATCATACTCTAATACATATGCGCACAGGTGTCAACGGGGGAAAACGGGACTTCCGAGGGTTGTGCCTTCCGACATGATTTCCCAATGTCCGAATCAGCCAACTTGTCCGATACAATCTCCGTGACAGAGGTAAGTATCGGTGATGGGGAAACCCCGGGATCAAATCATTCAGGGGAACCTGGGGACAAATCATTCAAGGGAGGTCATCATGGACAAGAGAAAACAGAAGATTCTGATTCTGCAAGTCATCAATGTTGCTGCCTATCTGATTATGGTCATCCTCAACGCGCTGGCCAACATCCTGCCCATCAACAACCAGACCACCGGTGGTGTGTCGGACAAATATGCCAACCTGTTCGCACCCGCGGGCATCACTTTTGCCATCTGGGGGCTCATCTACCTCATGCTCGGTTTGTTCCTCCTGTATCAGTTCGGATTGTTCACCAAAGGGTCCGGGCATCATGAAGACGTTGTTCTGCAGATCGGGTGGCTTTTTGCCGCCTCCTCCTTTGCCAACGCGCTGTGGATCCTTCTCTGGCATCATGACCTGATTCTGGGTTCCCTGCTTCTGATGATCGCCATTCTTCTCTGTCTGGTTTTCATCACGCAGCGGCTGTTCGCCGAAAAACCGGAAGGGAGGCAGAAATGGCTCTGCAACCATGCGTTCTCCGTTTATCTGGGCTGGATTTCCGTGGCGACCATCGCGAATGCCACGACCTTGTTTGTCAGCCTGGGCTGGAAGGGGTCCGGCATTCCCGAATGGTTCTGGACCCTGCTGCTGATGGTCATTGCCGCCGTGCTGGCGAGTGTTCGTCTCTACCTGCAGGGTGACCGGCCGTTCGCGATGGTGGTGGCCTGGGCGCTGACCGGTATCGTGATCAAGCATGTCACCGTATTCGACCTGGCTTTCCCGCAGCTTGTGCTCGCCGGCATGTTCCTGATAGGCTGGATCGGCGCCACTGCAACAAACAGCCTGCTGGTGTCGTATAAAGCGGGAAGACAGGAGAACAGCATTCAACCGCGCTGAAGACCGACGGGGGATGAATGCTGTTCCCGACAAAGCTTGCCAAGGAATGGCCTAATGCTGTTCCCGACAAAGCTTGCCAAGGAGTGGCCTGCATGAATCACAACCAAACCGGCCCCGTCACCCTCGCCTACTACAGCGGCACCGGCACCACCGGGAAAGTCGCCCATCTGCTTGCCGACAGATTTGAAGCCGCGGGCGCTTCGGCACAGTGTATCCGAATCCGCTCCGGTGCGGACCTTTCCTGTCAACCGCACAAGCGGCTGGTCCTCCTGTTCGCGGTTCATGCCTGCAACGCCCCGGCGGCCGTGTATGATTGGCTTGAGCGATTGCCGCAGGCCGACGGGACACCTGCCCTCGTGCTGTCCGTCTCGGGCGGTGGAGAAGTATTTCCGAACAAAGCATGCCGATGCTCTGCCATCTCCCGCCTGGAGCGGAAAGGCTACCGGGTGGACTATGAGGATATGATCGTCATGCCTTCCAACTGGATTGTCTCCACCCGGGAGCCGCTTGCGCTGATGCTCCTGGATGTGCTCCCGGGAAAGCTGGACCGGATCGTGCGGGCCCTGGCGCAAGGACTCTCCAAACGGACTCGGCCTGGTCCCGTGGACCGTTTCACTTCCTTTCTCGGTGAAATGGAAAAGGCAGGCGCAAAGTCCTTCGGCCACCGGATTCGGGTGTCTGAGGCCTGCACCGGATGCGGACTCTGTGCACGAAACTGTCCGGCGGGAAATATCCGGATGACGGGAGATCAATCATCCGGACAGGCAGCCGAATCAATTGCTTCTTCCGTTGCCGGAAAATCCCTTCTCCCTTCCGGCTCTTCGCGTTCCCCTGAAGGATCTTCCCATTCCCGTGAAGGATCCCCTCATTGCCCTGAAGGCTCTTTCCATTCCCCTGCCGAATTTTCCCGCCCCCGATTCGGCAAGGAATGTCATCTTTGCCTTTCCTGCCTCTATCTCTGTCCGGTGAAAGCACTCACACCCGGAATCGGCAAATTCGTCGTCATTCCGGAAGGGTTCAGCCTGTCCGACCTTGAAAAAAAAGAGCCCCCGTCAATCCCTTGGGATGTCGATGAGCTCGCAAAGGGTTATCTGTGGAGCGGCGTGAAAAAATACCTGCAGGAAGATGCCGGGAGGCGATGATTCCCTTTCGACAGTCTCATCAGAACTGTATCATTCGGATGTCTGTCAACCGGGAGGCATGCCCCATGTCACGTCCAGTTCCTCCAGCCCCGTCTCCCCATTCCGCTTCGTATCCACCGTCACGGTTGCCCCGTCCGGAATTCCGCCGCCAATCAGCATTCGGGCAATCAACGTCTCCAAGTGGCGCTGGATGTACCGGCGCAGCGGCCTTGCTCCATAAACGGGATCGTACCCTTCCTGAACAATCCGTTCCACAGCTCCGGGCATCAGGCGAATGGCAATGCGGCGTTCCGCCAGCCGATCGCGCAGCTCATCAACCATCAACCCCACAATCTGCCCGATTTCCGATTCAGTCAAAGGCTTGAAGAAGACGATGTCATCCAACCGATTCAGGAACTCCGGTCGGAAGTGTCTGCGCAGTTCGCCCATCACGGCCTGCTGCGCGGATTCCGAAACATGTCCCGACGGGTCGATCCCCTCAAGCAGGTAGGACGAACCAATATTCGAGGTCATGATGACCAGCGTGTTCTTGAAGTCCACCGTCCGGCCCTGTGAATCCGTGATGCGTCCGTCATCCAGCACCTGCAGCAGCACATGGAACACATCCGGATGCGCTTTTTCCACCTCATCCAGCAGGACCACGCTGTAAGGTTTTCGGCGCACGGCCTCCGTCAGCTGGCCCCCTTCATCGTAGCCTACATAGCCGGGAGGCGCGCCAATGAGACGCGACACCGCGTGTTTTTCCATATACTCGCTCATATCGATGCGCACCAGGTTCTTTTCGGTGTCAAACAGGCTGATCGCAAGGGTTTTTGCCAGTTCGGTCTTGCCCACGCCGGTGGGTCCGAGGAACAGGAACGATCCGATGGGCCGGCGCGGATCCCGGATGCCGGCGCGCGCGCGCAGAATGGCATCCGCCACACGTTCCACGGCCTCATTCTGTCCAATGACGCGTTTGTGCAGCGTCTCGTCCAAGTGCAGCAGCTTTTCGCGTTCGCCCTCCACAAGGCGTGCCAAGGGAATCCCGGTCCAGCGCGAGATGATGCGGGCGATTTCCTCCTCGTCAACCTCCTCGCGCAGCAGAGTCGCCTTCGCTTCCCCTTCGCGGATCCGCTTCTCCTCTTCCCGGAGTTGTGCCTCCAGCTGCGGAAGCCGGCCATATTTCAGTTCGGCAGCCTTGTTCAGATCATACTCCCGTTCAGCCTTCTCAACCAGCTGATGGGTTTGCTCCAACTCACGCCGGAGATCGCTCAAATGGTGAATGGCCTCCTTTTCGTTCGCCCACTGGGCGTTCATCGTGGCCATGCGATCCTTTTGGTCGGCCAACTCCTTCTGCAGATGGGCAAGACGATCCCGGCTCGCGGAATCCGTCTCCTTTTTCAAGGCGGATTCCTCAATTTCCAGCTGCATCACACGCCGCGATACCTCATCGAGTTCCGCCGGCATGGAATCCATTTCCGTGCGAATCAGGGCACAGGCCTCATCCACGAGATCGATCGCCTTGTCCGGCAGGAAGCGGTCCGGCAAATAGCGGTTCGAGAGCACAGCAGCCGAAACCAGCGCGCTGTCATGGATCTTCACGCCATGAAACACCTCGAAGCGCTCCTTCAGACCGCGCAGGATCGATACGGTGTCCGCCACGTCCGGCTCCTCCACCAGTACGGGCTGGAAGCGGCGTTCCAGTGCGGCATCCTTTTCGATGTGCTTGCGGTATTCATCCAATGTGGTGGCACCGATGCAGTGCAATTCCCCCCGGGCCAGCATGGGCTTGAGCATGTTGCCAGCGTCCATGGATCCTTCGGCCTTGCCCGCGCCGACAATATTATGAAGCTCGTCGATGAACAGCAGAATTTCGCCGTTGCTGTTGCGGATTTCCTGCAGCACGGCCTTGAGCCGCTCTTCGAACTCGCCGCGGTATTTCGCACCGGCCACGAGCGCGCCCATGTCCAGGGAAAAGATCTTCTTGTCCCGAAGCCCTTCGGGCACATCCCCGCGCACAATCCGGTGGGCGAGGCCTTCGACGATGGCCGTCTTGCCGACGCCCGGTTCCCCGATGAGCACAGGATTGTTCTTCGTCTTGCGGGACAGGATGCGGATGACGTGCCGGATTTCCTCATCACGTCCGATGACCGGATCCAACCGGTTTTCCCGTGCGTCCGCCACCAGTTCCCGACCATACTTGGCCAGTGCCTCGTACGTGGTTTCCGGGGTATCGTTCGTGACTCTCTGGTTTCCACGAACCTTGGCAAGGGTCTGCAGAACCCCGTCCCGGGTGATGCCAAAAGTTTTGAACAAATCAGCAAGCTTCGTACCCCGCGATTCATCCAGGATCCCGAGGAACAAATGCTCCACGGAAACGAATTCGTCCTTCATATGGCCGGCTTCATCCTCTGCCTTCAGGAGAACGCGATCCGTCAGGCGAGAAATATAGATTTTCCCGGATTCCCGGCCAGGGCCGGACATGCGGGGCGACGCCTCCAGAATGGCCTCTGTTTGCCGGGCAACGGCCGCTAGCTCCACGCCCATCGAGGTCAGCATGCGGGGAATCAGCCCTTCCTGCTGTTCTAAAAGCGCAAGGAGCAGATGGGATGCGTCGATTTCCGGGTTTCCATAGCGCAAGGCTTTGGTTTCAGCCTGCATCAGGGCTTCCTGGGACTTCTGTGTCAGCCGGTTCAGGTCCATTTTGTTTCACCTCCAACGGGGTAGGGTTCTTGTTTGGTGTAGGAATCGACAAGAATGGATTTGTCGTGACGGGCTTGTGATGTTTTCATTCCCAGCTATTTCATTTCTCTTAGTATTAGTCTTTGACTTTCTTTGACCTATACTTCCATTATACTATCCATTATGGAAGAATCAAGGCCCTCCGCTTCATTTCATGCTTGCCCTTTCATTGCTCTTTCATTGGGTCCAAGTCCTATTCCGGATCGTGCAAATACCCAGCCTGGCAACATGCTCACTTTGAAAATCGACGCGGAAGATGGTACGATTGGCATGGAACTTGCCGCTACAGTAAAGAAGTGCTGCAAAGCAGATAAGCGCAGCGAAATCGTGTCCACTTTCCTCCAGATGCACAGAAGGACTGGTCAGCTCTTACATGACGCCCATGAACGACAGGAGGTTCCCATGAACCGGATCAACATTCTTGAATATGGTGCCGTACCCAATACCGGCATCCTCCAGACTTTGGAAATTCAAGCTGCCCTGAATGCCGCCACAGCGAATCATGGTGCTACGGTCGTCATCCCGGCTGGAGAATTCCTGACCGGCACCCTGAATCTCGGAGGTGCCTCGCTGTACCTCGAAAAAGGCGCCATCCTGAAAGGTTCCCCGGACATAGCGGATTACCCGTTTTACGGCTATGATCACAATGAAATGGGCAAAACCCTTTCTCTGCTGTATGCCATGGATCAGACGGATATCCGGATATCCGGCGAAGGCACCATCGACCTCAATGGCGAAGCTTTCTATGACATGACGCAGGCCAATGTCCCAGATTGCGGTTTCGAACTGACGGAAAAGCAGAAGGGTGAATGCACACGGCCGATCGGGCAGCGTCCGAACCAGCCGATCTTCTTTCTTCGCTGCACGCGGCTGCGCATCGAAGGCATCCGAATCATCAACGCCCCCTGCTGGACGATGTCTTTCGTGGAGTGCGAAGACATCCGGGTCACGGGCTTGACCATCGACAACAGTGAAATCCTGCCGAACAACGATGGCATGCATTTCTGCAGCTGCAGAAAGGTGTTCGTGCGGGAATGCAACATTACGGCTGGAGACGATTGCATCGCCTTGTCCTGCATCACGGATTGGGACAAACCGTGTGAAGACATCATCATTTCGGATTGCATCCTGAAGTCCTGTTCGAAGGCCATCGTGGTCGGATACATGCACTCCATCGTGCGCAATGTGGCCATCAGCAACTGCCTCATACTCGACAGCAACCGTGCCTTCTGCATCATGACAAGCTCCAGGACGGGCCTTGTGGAGAACGTTCTCGTCAGCAACATGCGTCTTGATACGCGAATCCGGGCAGGCAACTGGTGGGGCAATGGAGAACCGGTGGCCATCATCGCAACGAAGAACCATCTGGCGAACTATGCCAGACCGGTTCCCGACCGATTCTTCCCGGTCAGCGTGCGAAACATCCGGTTCCAGAACCTTGTCTGCACCGGTGAAAATGTCATAGGCCTCGTCGGAGAAGGTGACAACGTCCACGACGTGTTTTTCAGCAACATCAGCATGGAACTGAAAGAAAGTGAAAACATCGGCATCAAAGGTAGGCTTGTCGACGCCAGCCCCGGTGCGCAGATCGCCAGGTTGCCTGAAGGTAAGGTTTGCTGGCTGCTGCTGCAGGGTGTGCAGGACATCACCTTTGAAAATGTGCGGATCTCCCCCTTTCAAGGAAAAATCCCTGGGGTTTTCACGAAGGACTGTGAGCGCATCATGGTTGATTCCATTGTGTGAATGGATGATTGTTCCATCCCTTCAATCCAGAACTATCCCGAACCATTCCTGCAAGGCGGCGACCCGCTCCGCTTCCGATGAAGGGGTGAATGCCTTCACGCCGTTCCTGGAAAACATGCGGATTTCGTCTCCCGATACAGTGATGCGTCCATCGGGCGTGCGGACGGATACCATGATGCTTTGCGTGAAGATGTAGTCGGGCGCGTGTTCGCACCAATAGGACGGCATCACGTAATCCAGCGGCAGCTGGACTTCCTCCGTGAAGGAATAGTAGTGCGACCAATCCCCTTTTCGCAGCTCCTCGACCACCCCTCCCAGAAAGGGGTCCTTCGCAAGACGATACGACTCATCACCCTGATGCTGTTCGATTCCTTCCTGCAGACAAAGCGGGCGCAGCGGGCACGGGCCGCCGACCCCGACATCGCAAAGCCAAGGCATGCCGTCAGCCATTACCTTCAGGACGCGGTGACGCCGCATGGGATGGAGGTGACATGCGCCTGCTGCAAGGCAGCCAGGGTTTGTGCGCTGCCATCGAGCGGACCCTGAAAACCGATTCGGTCGAGATAGGCGCGGATTTCCGGGGTGACCGTCTGCATCTCATCTCTCTTCATACCGTACCCATCCTCCCTGCGCAACCGGTCATAGAAGCTTGCGCCAGACGTCAACTTCCGGAAACGACAGAACTTTCTGAAATCCGGCCTTCTCATACAGGGATGCCGGTCCGTGGTAGTGTTCCGCACAGGATGATGCATGGTTGACGGGATAAGCTTCCACATAGGAGAAACCTTCCGCTGCCGCATCCAGGACAACTCTTGCCAATAAGGCCGAGACGATGCCTCTGCCTCGCATATCAGGTCGTATCAGATAGCAGACAATTGCCTTCCCGCTCCCGCCGGGTCCGGAGGAGGGATCCTCCGGAATCCTGAACTCCCCTGATTCCAGGAAACCAGGCTGGCTGCAAAGCCGTTCGAAGGAAAGCCTGTCTGCCGCATTGACCCAGCCGACCACTTTTCCTTCCTGATAGGCAAGGTATCCCTGCATTTTCCCGGACTTGATATGGTTGATGGCATCCGCCCGGTTTTCTTCTTTCGTCTTGACATTCCAAACATCATCCAGAAAAAAATAGAATCCACAATAGCAGAACGACCAGTCCGGATTGTCACTGAATGCGTCCTTGTCAAAGAAGCTCAGCCAGTCCTCCAGATTGTCGGCCGAAACAGGCTTGATTGATACATCCATATGATTCCTCCCGCGCCGTATCGTATCGGTGCAGCCTGCATGACGACCACGCAAGGCTGCTTTCATGATTATATCAAAAGAACTCAGCCTGCAACCCGATTTCTGCCTGCATGTTTGGCCATGTACAGGTTGGCGTCGGCCTGTGAAATGAATTCATCGGGACCCCCCTCATGATAGGAGGCAACCCCGATGCTGACCGTCATGCGGACCTCGTTGACGAAGGTATGCGCTTCCGCATTCAGACGAATCTTCTCCGCAGCTGCTCTTGCTCCTTCCTTGCCGGTTCCCGGAAGAATCACGAGAAATTCCTCTCCACCGTAGCGTCCGGCGATGTCCAAGTTTCGAAGTGAATCAGTCAGAAGCCCGCTGAACTCCTTCAGTACCGCATCCCCCACAATATGACCCTGCGTGTCATTCACCAGTTTGAACCTGTCCAGGTCCAAAATCAGGATGGAAAAAGGTTCTCCATACCTTGCATGACGGTGTTGGGCATCCATCAGGCGTTCCCGGATGCACCGGTAATTGAAAAGTCCCGTCAGGCCGTCCCGGATCGAGACTTCTGTCAGTTGTTCATTCTGATATCTCAATGTTTTTTGGTTTTCCGTCATTTCACGGAATATGTGGTCATACGGTTCACGGATCCCCTTGACGATCAGGATGCGATAGACTGTATAAAATGACCCGGCCTTCAGATAATGTCCAACCAGGTTGATGAAGGCATAATTGTTCTTGTAGGCAGTGAAGCACAATTCCGACAGAATGGTCAGGATGAGGGACGCAAGCAGAAGGTTGAAACAGTCGGGCGAGAGTACGGTTCGTCGTCGAAAAAGGGATAAAATGGCTACAGCAAGGATGCCGGAGATGACATATTCCGCTGTTTTCTTGAATGGGGTCAGCCCGACACCCTCTATGAAGCAAATCGGAAAAACCCGCCAGACAAAGATGGAAAGAAGAATCAGCAAGGTAATCGCCCCGTAGACCACATTGGGCAGCCAGGCTGAAAAACTGCGTTCTCGGCCGGCAAGCAGCAAAGCCCCGGCCAAGACGACACTTTCGAAGAAACGTGCCCCAATCCACAATTGGTTCGCATAGTAATCATAATCCGTGAAGATGCTCATGCCTTTGTAGGAAAGTGTATGGAACAGGTCCAGAACGGCAATGTACAGGTATGCATACCCGACAAGCAGGAGATAGGAGTTCCGGATATACTTCCGGGCATTCCAGGTCACCATGAAAGCGGTGAATGCGATGGCAATGCTGAAAAACTCAATCAGGGAATGAAAGAGCAGGTAACTGAACCGGCTCATGAAATACAAAAGCACAACGAGGGCCGTAACACCGAGGATTCCCGCAAGATGAACGCGCCAGTTTCTCCCGTTATCATTCATATATCCGCCTCCGGAAGCGCAACAGCCGACAGGAAACCTGTGCTTGCATCGGCCGGCAAAACCGCGTCCGTCTTCAAGTACTGTTCAGAGGATGGCATGCCACCGAAAGATTCCATAGGGAAATTCCTCTTCGACTCAAGCCTGAGCGGTCTTGCACGTTGAGTTCATACCCAGAAAACAAGGCCGTGAAATGGATAGTATGGCTTTTCACGGCATTCAACTTTTTGTTCTCATGCTGCGCTGTTTCTGATATCATACCAAGTAGGAAAAAGGAACCCTGTTTCCCTTCGCCTTGGCTGTCCTCCGACTGGCGGCCTGCTGCGACCGCATCGCGCCCACAACACGCACAGACAGAAAGAGGTTCCCATGCCCCCCAGGAAATCGGGATTGTCCCTTCTTGCCCTCACGATGCCCATCATGCTGGAGAATACGCTCCGCATGGCCATGGGAACCGTCAACGTCTTCATGCTCGGTCGGGTTTCCGACAACGCGGTTGGCGCAGTCGGCGTGGCTGCCCAGTTCATCAATATGATCCTGATGATTTATTCCGTGGCCGCCTCCGGGTCGGCCATCATCAGCAATCAGTACCTGGGTGCGAATCAGAAAAAAAAAGCAAAGCATGTGGGTGCGGTGGCCGTCTGGCTCAGCGGCGGCATGGGCATGCTGCTCAGCCTGTTTGCCTTCCTGTTTGCGGAACCGGTCATGGTCCTGATGAACCTGCCTCCTGAGCTGATGGCGGACGGGACCCTTTTCCTCCGGATTGTCGGCGGAACCTCCTTCATTCAGGCAATGACTGCCACGATGTCCGCCGTGGCACGCAGCCACGGCATGGCAAAGCTGCCCATGCTGATGGCCTTCTTCATGAACCTCATCAACCTGACCGGCAACTGGCTCATCATTTATCAACCGATCCCCCTGCCGGTATCAGGGGTGCAGGGAGTTGCCCTTTCCCAGGTGTTCGCCGCTTTTTGCGGATTTCTCCTCATGATTTGGCTCCTGACAAAGAAAGTCGGAATCAATTTGTCTCCGGCGAATCTGATCCCGCTTCCCGCGAAGGAAATCAGGCAGATTGTAAAGGTGGGTCTTCCAGCCGGCATCGAATTTTTTTCCTATGCATTCGCCCAGATGGTCAGCACCTACCTGATCGGCATGTTGGGTGCGGAAGCCATCACGGCGCGCGTCTATGTGCAGAACATCGTGTTCTTCGTGTATGTGTTCGCCCTGTCCATCGGCCAGGCCTCTCAGATCATGGTCGGCCACCTGAGCGGTGCGGGACGTTTTGAAGAAGCCAACAGGCGGAACTGGAGCAATCTTCGCATGGGTCTGGCGGCAAATGCGATTCTTTCTCTGACCGCCATGTTCTTCCGTCGTCAATTGATCGGCATTTTCACGGACAATCCGGAAATCATACGATTGGGCGCAACCATTCTGGTCGTCGATTTCCTCGTTGAAATCGGACGGGCCATGAATGTTGTCCAGTCCAATTCCCTGAGAGGTGCAGGAGATGTCCGTTTCACGATGATCGTGGCCATTTCCGTGATGTGGAGCGTCGGCGTGATGACCTCCTGGCTCCTGGGCATTGTCGCAGGGCTGGGACTGGCCGGCGTATGGCTTGGATTCGCATTGGATGAATGGGTGCGCGGAATCATTGTGATCTTGCGCTGGAGAAGCGGTGCCTGGCGGAAAATGTGTCTGGTGGGCCGTCTTGGGCCACCTGTGTCCACGTCGGCAACCGAACCGGAAACAGTGGCTGAGGCATAGCTGATAATGTCGAAAAAGGCCGGAACGGTACGCAAATAATCGAATACTTGAGGAAACCGTCATATTGCCCATTACAAAATGGGTATCAAATCTGTTACGATCAATAGGAGAATTGTTTTTTCTTTTGCGTTCATTCAGCTGTCGGGACCCAAATGGGTGATCGACCTTGATTCGGCCACCGGATTCGGCAAAACCAGTGGATACCCGAAACCTGTTCG
>JAIFNI010000187.1 GCA_020047785.1 Clostridia bacterium | reverse complement strand
ATTTTCGACAGGATGTGAATGGGTTGCTTGTCCCTCTGTTCTTTGGCCTGGGCGCCTTGCTCTTCTATTTCATGATGCACCGGCTGCGGCTTGTTCCACGCTTCATCTCCATTTGGGGATTCATAGGAACCTTGTTGATTCTGGGTATGACGTTCCTTCGCATTCCGAATGAATTCCAAATCATCTTCGGGCTCCCGATCATCGTGAATGAGGTGTTTCTGGGCATCTGGCTGATAACGAAGGGTTTTTCCAAAGAATCCTTTCGAATCGGCACAACCCGTCAGCCTGATCGATCAGTCTGACTTGCTGGTCGGTGCCACGGACCACCGAAAATCCACCGGAACAATCAAACACAAAATCATCGATCACCGGGACAGCGCTTGTGTCGGTTTTATCGTGCCGTATTCCCATAAATTTGCTATGATGGGATGCATAAGGCAAGTCATAGTCAGGCAAGTCACTATCGGGCAAGATACAATAGGGCAGGATATGACAGTCAAGACAAGGCAAGTTCCAATAAGGTGAGACCAATAGCGTCAAGACACTGGAGGAGAGCATATGTTGAAAGCACGGATGGATGCGCTCATGCAAAGGTTTCTGGAGGAGGGTACGCCTGGATGTTCCTGTTCAGTTGCGCACATGGGGGCGGTCCTCTATGAAGGCGCCTTCGGGAACCGGGATCTGGAGGCCGGAACCGTCATGTCGACGGATGCCGTCTTCCGCATGTACTCCATGACCAAAATCATCACCTGTGTCGCGGCCCTCATGCTGCATGAACGTGGACGTTTTCTGCTGGATGATCCGGTTTCCCAGTATTTGCCCGAGTATGCGGAAATGCAGCTTGTGCAGGACAACGGATTCGCGCCGCCCTCCACAAAACCGGCGCGCGAACCCATGCGGATCCGGCACCTCTTCAGCATGACTTCCGGCATTCCTTATCCGTATCCGGTCATGGAATGCGGACGGCAGCAATTTGTGTCTTCACAGGAAATGTCAACCATGGTTCAGGCCGGAGCCAGTGTCAGCACCCGCGAACTGGCCCGTCGCATCGCCCGGCTGCCTTTGGCGTTCGAACCTGGAAGCCAGTGGCTGTATGGCATGAGTCATGACATCCTTGGCGCGCTGATCGAGGAACTCTCGGGCATGCCGTTCGAGATATTCCTGAGAAAAGAAATATTTGAACCTCTCGGCATGCGGGACACCGCCTTCCGCTTTGCAGAGATCGATACAGGCCGGTTGTGCCCGCTTTACGTCAGGAACGCGTCAGGGGCATGGGAGTCCACCACGGGAAACGATGATTGGTATGCCTCCGACCGGTATCCGGCGATGGGCGGGTCAGGACTGCTGAGTTCACTGCCCGATTACCAGCGGTTCTCGTCAATGTTGGCGAATGGCGGGAAATTCGAAGGCGTGCGCATCCTGGGCCGCCACACGATTGACATGATGCGTCAGAATCAGCTGTTTGGCGATTTGGCCGGCGGCTTCGGAGACACCGCGAGGGGATTCGGTTATGGTCTGGGCGTGAAGACCCTGCTGTGCAACGCGAAGGGATGCGTCAGCGCATCGAAAGGCAGCTTTGGATGGGGCGGCATGGCGGGGACACTCACCCTGATCGATCCGACGGAAAACCTTTCCTTTGTCTTCATGCAGCAAACCCTGCCCAACAACGGATTCAACCAGGAGCCGCGGATTCTGGCGACCTTGTATGGCGCATTTGAAGGGTAGACTCTTGATGCTTCGCTTTGAATCACCAGGAAAGCCCTAATTGCTTCGCAATAATCTGATAACACTTGTGATTCGGTGTGCGAATGGCACATGATATGCTTTTCGCATACCGAATCACGTATGAATGGGTTCAAGGTCAAGAATTCTGAAATAAAAAGTCGATGAGATTCTTGTGAACGATTCCTTCTCTGCTGAAATCAAATTTGTCAAGACTTAAAACCATTTTTGGGTAATTGTCCCTTATACCGGCCAACGCCGAGAATTCCCGCTGAATAACGGAATCATCCGCCAAAACATAGGCTACTTGTATATATAATCGCTGAGCGGCTTTTTCTGCAACGAGATTTACTTCCTGATTGTCCATCTTTCCGATATGCACATTGAAACCTCTGCGCATCAGTTCGAGGAAGACAATGTTTTCTAGAATCTGATTTATGTCCCGGTCGTTATTTCCATATATGGCTTCTCTTATTCCCTGGTCAGCCAGAGATATTTTCTCCTGAAATTTGAGCATTCGCTTTCCTTGTATGTCAACACGTGAGGATAAATGCAGAAGACAGGCATCCTGGGCAAAAGCGATATAATTGTAAAGTGTTTCCTGGGATAATGTCCTGTTTTCATTTTTCAGGTATTTCATCAGGTTTATCCCGGAGAATGAACTGCCCGCATTTATTACCAAACCACACCGTAAACTTTCATGAGTGTGGCGTGAGATTTACGGTATAATGGTATTCAAACTACCTCATCTTGTGATTATTCTGAAGTTGTGAAGGTCATCATCCTTGCGAAATGCCGAACCGTCTGCAGGATGCCGGTCAGCCTCTTGATGTCCGCTTTTTCAAGCGGGGTGCAGGCAACTTTGAAGTGCGCCAGCAGCCGCAGAAAAACAGGAAGGCGCGAAGAAAAATCCTTGTATCGCCTAGGCAGGCTGTCCGGACTTCCGGAGACATCCTGCGCCGGATTTCCGGAGACACTCCATGCCGTAGCGCTTGAGCCCCCCCTTACCGATCCGTGTGAGACATCCCGCACCGGACCGCACCAGCCCACCTCCGCCATGGCCGCCAGGCGGGGGAACATCAGACGTTCCAGCTTGTCCGTCGTGTCAACCAGTTCTGTCCAGAGCGCGGCTTCCACACCAAGCAGATTCTTTTCGCCGTCCTCCGTCATCCCCTCCAGGACCGGGTCATAGGCGTAAGTTTTCTTCAAAGGGGTCATCCCGTACGGATAATCGAAATACAGATGGAAAAAGTCTGAAGCAATCATCATGCGGCCTTTGTTGACCGCTTGCGGAGTTCTGTCGGGCTTTCTCCCTTCCAACCAGAACTGCACGGCAATGTCCGGCGACAGATTTCCAGCCTTCAGGCTGTCATTCCACACGATGACTTTCTTTCCGTATTGCTTCACATGTTCGGCCATCCGATTTGTCAGCCAGCCCTGAAGTTCATGCTCGTTCTTCAGCCCTTCCTGTGAAAGGCGTCGTTGGCAATGGGGGCATGCTCTCCAATGATGCTTCGGTGCCTCGTCTCCGCCCAGATGGACCCAGGGTCCGGGAAAGAGCCGACAGACCACATCGAGGATATCCTTCAGAAATTGCAGGGTGGTATCCTGGCCCGCACACAGGATTTCCTTGAAAATCCCGAACCGGGTTGCCACATCGACCGGTTCACCGGTGCATCCGAGATGAGGGTAGGCGGCGATGGCGGAACGGATGTGTCCCGGCAGATCAATTTCCGGAATGACGGTCATGAAGCGGTCCGTGGCATACTGCACCACATCGCGGATCTGGTCCTGCGTGTAGAACTCTGTCACCGGTTTCTTGTCTTTTCTGGTTTTGCCGCGCCGGGAGCCGATTTCCGTCAATTTCGGATATTCCGGGACCTCGATGCGCCACCCCTGGTCTTCGGTCAGATGCCAGTGAAAGATGTTCAGCTTCAGCAGGGCGCACAGGTCAAGGACCCGCTTAATTTCGGTGACGTCGAAAAAATGACGCCCCACATCCAGCATGAGACCCCGGTAAGCATAGTGTGGATGATCCTCAATGTTCATACAGGGGATGGCCACGTTGGCATCTTTCCTGCTTCCATATTGGTGCAGCAGTTGACGAAGGGTCTGCAGTCCGCGGAAAAGACCTTCTGTCGTGGATGAAGCCAAATTCAGCACGGAGGGGGTTACATGCAGGACATATCCTTCCGTTGGCATGGGAGAAGAGGATTGTATCGACAGCTGAAGGACGTTGCAGGAAGAATTCCCGGCTGATGATGACTGGACCGACGAAAGGCGGATGCCGGGAAAATCTTCGGCATATGACTGCAGGATGTGTTCCAGGCCGGTATCGCCGCTCAGCCATGTTTCCCGGGTGATGAGGAAAACATCCGGAGCATGGTTATATGAGTCGTTCGTGGGTCCGGGTGCTATATTGAACGGCAACGGAAGCAAGGCAGGGGTGATGAATTCCATGATTTCCCTCCAGTTGGTTGGAAGCCGTACCCCTCATGTGGCACATTGGGATGCATATCGATCTATACCACTCACACTGGGAGCCTGTCCATTCGCATTCATGCTGTCTGTATGTCAAAGACCGGTCATTTCCCTGAAATGCGGGCGACTTCTCCAACCATCCAGGTATTGATCCCCTGTGCAGCCTGCTGGTGAAGGTCCCCGAGCGTATGCCCGTTTGAAGAGACTTCCGTGATCCGGTTTGAGTAAAGCACCTGGCCGTTAGCATCCGTGACCTGCGCTGTGATAATGGCCACGGCAGCTTGTGCGTGCGCCAGGGTGTCAAATTTTCCGCTGACATGCGTATCGATTTTTACAAAATAGCCCGGTTGGCAGTCACAGTAGGGATGATAGGAACTCATGCTTGTTTCCGGCGAAGTCTGGCCAGACATCTGCAGGGCAACCTCCTGCTCCACATGCGGGCGGTCCGATTCACACCAGACTCCAACATAGGGTGTATATGAAACGCCATTGACCAGCGCGCCGCAGGCATAGGTTTCAGCACCTGCATCATACTCCGAAACATCCGTGTTCATGGTGAAGGTGCTGGGCAGCACAACAATGACCATCCAGTTTCCCGGCCCCAGTGGCTGTGGTGTCCCGGCTGGACTGGCGGCAGGCGGGGCGGAGGACGATTCCGGCTGAAGGTCATCCTCGGAGGCGGGAGGCTGTGATTCCCCGACTACGGTTCCCGCAGGAGCCAAGGGGGCAGACGGAACGCCTTCTCCTTCGGAAGTCTGTCCGGTGCCATCCTGCAGCAGGGCGAACCATGAATCGTACAGGTTGTTCAGCAGGTCGTCGAGGAGTGAGTCGTCGGAAGGATCATATGCCTCCCATCCGGAAGGGCTTTCGTTGACTTCCGTTGTTGTCGTTTCATCTGCTGAAGGGTCATCTGCCGTCGCGTCCTCGCCTTCGCCGGATTGTGAATCGGTTCCGCCTTCCAGGGAAACCTCGGGGATGAAGGCGCCGGCCCAGACATACCGAGCGCGGGTTCCCTTCGGAGCGACCATGCCGACCGATGCAACCGGAGCAGGGTCTTTTTCGGCATATCGGGCCACGACCTTTCCCCCGCAGGTGATTGTGATGGTCGGTCCGATCTTTTCCATGTACATCTCGACGACGGCCCCGGCGACAGGCCGATAGCCTCCACCCTGTGCGACGGCCGTGCCGTTTCGCTGCAATTGCCACTTCCCGGAGGCACCGTCCGCCACGCAGGCGTAACTGCGCTTGCTTGTGTTCACCGTCGCGTTCAGGTAAGCATTTCCGCCGCCCGGCCATACACCTCTGACCCCGACACGCCAATCAAGAATGGGAGGTGGTGGTTCCATTGGATCCTTGCCATTCTTGTCATCCTTGTCCCGGATGGGGGCATCCATTTCCGCTGCAATGAATACGGCCGCAGTGCCGGTGGTTCCGTCCAGTGTGACGCCGTCTTTCCCAAGCAGGACCCCTTCCGGATGCGAGATCATCCATCCGTCATCCCGCATTTCGTCAAGGTCCTTGAACTTGAAGTTCGTTCCGTACTGCCGTGCGGACACCGTGGCTGCGAAGAGGGATAAAACCATCAGCAAGGCGATCCCGAGAAGCGGGACCTTCATGCTGAGCCTTGCCGGACTTCTCCGGCAGAAAGAATCGCATTCCATCTTATCCGGATGATTCGGCATCATCATATCGATGCTTCTTGACAGCCTTTCATCCGAGCTTCCCCGTTTCATCCTATCCATAGGGTTCCACATCCGACCATCATCTCCCGTCGTACAGGCTATTCCGTCCCGCTCATGCGATTCGAGCTCCCCAGCAGGCGAAGCAGCGTTTCGCTCCCCGGGACGCGTTCAAGAGATACTCCTTTGTCGAGACGACCCTCTGCAAGTCCGTTTTGACTCAGGCGCCAGATCCCGTTTCCCACCAGTTCGGTCATCCCTTTCGTCGTTGGGGAAGCCTTCTCCCATGGGTGGTATGTCATCGGGTCACCGGCATCTTTCCATAGATGTTCCGGAAGAAGTGAGAACCAAGCCAAATCAAACAGGCAGCGGCAGCCGAGGTCATTGAACCAGATGGTCAGGGTCCGGTCATTTTTCACTTCCACCTCGTCAATGCGGTTGGTGATGGTATGAAAATTGGCATCTGGCCGCGTCTGAACAGCTGTGATCATGAAAGCGATGTCATGCGCCGTGAAAGCCGTACCATCCTGCCATTTCACACCGGCCCGCAGGTTGAGGGTGATTTTGGTATGGGGAGAACCATCCGCACCGGTCCATTCTCCGATCTCCCATTTTTCTGCCAGAATCGGGCGCGCCAGCCCCGGTCCGTCCGATGCCTCCAGCAATGGCAAGTTGATCAGGCGGAGCACACGCCATTCGTCCGCACCATGCGCCGTCAGGGGATTGAGATCCAAAAGCCCGCCTGCCGCCGCCAGCGTGAGGACACCTTTTCCGGAAGATGATTCTGCATCGTCCGATACTCGTATGCCCGCCCAGGTTCCCGCATCATCATTCCCACGTTGATGTGGAACCCTTGGCTGATCGGTTCCCCAAAAGCCCATACGATTTGGTCGTGTGCATACAGGAATGTAGGGGAGCAATTCGGACAAGCGGGATAATGTGCGCTTTGATCCGGCCTGAGCGGTTGGTTCATCGTTTCCCGTCCACAGCATTTCAAGTGCATCGTCCAGTTCGTTGTTTCTTATCCCCGAGAATGCATTCGTCCATTCCGTATCCCGTGAGGAATGAAGCAGTGGATACAAGCCAAAAGGCCGTTGTGCCAGCGCCACTTCCGTAACCAGCAGATCGAACGCACGCTGCTGCATCGTCGCCTTTGAGAGCAATGCCTCCGAAAGAGCCACATGTGCCGTCGTCACACCCATGTCATTCAAAGTATCCGCCAGTGTTCTGCCTGTTTCCCAGGCTGAGGGAGCGGTTTCTTTCGTTGGTGTCAGCAGACGGATTGCAAGAGGTTTCCCCGTGGTTGGGTCCAACCGTGTGCCTGACTTGTCCTTGGCATGACCGGAAGACCCGGGAGGTGAAAGATATCCCGCGGCATCAAAAGCTGACACTGCGCCACCCGAATCAAAAGATGGTGCAACAGCATCGGAGACATCCCAATCCTGCAGGGTTGAGGGGGCAAACCGCATAGTCTGCACAAGAGGAACCGTGGAGCGGTCCACGATGCCTTCCCGATCCACTGCTAACGCGAGTGCATGACGGAAGGCAGGATCCGAACCGGGTGAGACCCGCAGATTAAAGAACACACAGGTCACAGGGCCACTTTCGCCAGGAGCACGTGCTTCCAGCATGGAACCTGATCCGGTTTTCATGACGGAAGCAGAGAGAAGACCGAGGTCGGGTGCGATGTCGGCCCGATTGCCATCGGCAAGCTGGAGAGGATCGATCTGCAGGTTGCCGCTGCTGTCGGTTATTGCGCCTCCGCCAGCCGTTGTGGGAAGTATCTTCAGGATGACTGGACTATCGGTCTCTTTGCTGACGCAACCTTCAAGAGACAGACAGACTGCCAGACCGAGCAATAGGGTCAGAAAAACGGTCTTGCCCTGCTGATGTCGTTTGCGGTGAAGTGACGATTCGCATGGATTTGGTACTCTGCCGGGTATTTGTTTTCTCATAGCATCATCTTCCTGCTTCAAATCTGCAGGGACTCGTTCCCGCATAGGTTATTCCGGCGTTCCAGGTCCTGCTGCCGCACCGCTGGAAGGGCTTGGGGCCGGCTGTGCCGTTGCCTGGCCTGGTGTGCCCGGAGCACCAGGTGCTCCAGAAGGCATGCCCGGTGTGTGTGGAGCGACGCCTCCTGCGGCACCGGGAGTGCCCGGAGCGCCGGAAGGCATGGCCGGTGCATAAGGTGATGTCCCCGGTCCTG